>JAPUKM010000039.1 GCA_027295645.1 Chloroflexota bacterium
TCCTATGCGTTGGTGTGTCTCGGCCGGGCCTCTATACTGGGGTTGATATCAACACTGATTGAGCGTATGGTTGTCGAATCTTTCGGCACGGCAAGGAGCACGGAGTATGAGCACTGCGCAAATAGACCCCTCTCTTCTAACTCAAGCGGAGAAGATTGGCGTAACCATAGTCCCGGGAGCCCCCCCTACCAGCCGTGAGGTCGTGGTCAACGGGCTGCGGCTTCACAGCCTCGACTGGGGCAACGAAGGCGCACCGGTCATACTGTTCCTGCACGGCGGTTCACAGACCGCTCATATGTGGGACTTCTCTGCCCTGGCGCTGCGGGACCGCTACCACTGCATCGCCCTGGACCAGAGAGGCCACGGCGACAGCGATTGGGCGCCCGACGGCGACTACTCGCTGGAGAAGCATCAGCAGGACATTGAGGGCTTTATCACCGCCATGGACATCGCCCCCTTTTACCTCGTGGGTCTATCCATGGGGGGGCAGAACTCAACCGTCCTGACCGCCAACCACACGGACTGGGTGCAGAAGCTGGTTATTGTGGACGTTGGCCCGGAAGTCCAGGATGAGGGCCTCCGTGAGATCCGATCGTTCACCTCTCTCCCCGACGAAGTGGACTCCTTCGAGGAGTTCGTTGAGCGTGTCACCAGCTATAGTCGCCTGCGCCCCGTGGAACAGATCAGGGCCAGCCTCAAAAACAACGTGAAGCAGCTGCCCAGCGGCAAGTGGACGTGGAAGACCGACAAGGCCCTCCGGGATCCCAGACGCACACGGGAGCGGCCTCCCACGGAATACCTCTGGGAGTGCGTCTCCAAGATCACCTGCCCCACCCTCATTGTGCGGGGTGGCGTGAGCAAGGTCTTCGCCGAGGAGACGGGTAAGCGCATGGTTGCCGCCATGGCGAACGCTCGCATGGTGACCATTGAGAAGGCGGACCACCGTGTCCCCGGAGACAACCCGGTGGGCTTTGAGCGGGCCCTGGTCTCATTCCTCGACGGCAGCTAACCACGGAGCCCAGCTCAGGAACGTACAGCAGTTGCCTGGGAGGCGGTTACTCTCGGCACCGGAGTCAGGAACACTGCGCCGGCGAAGAAGAGCAGCCCGCAGGCGATGATCAGGGTGGAGTAGCCAAGCCCAGACTCCACTCGGTTGAGTAGGTCGATACCTGGCCCGGCCAGCTTGGCAAGGGCACTGCCCGCTACCGCAGCCGTATTCGCTATACCCATCTGCTGTGCGGAGCGGCCAGGGGCTACCATGTCCGTGGCCATGGCCCAGTTGGCGCTGAAGAATGCCCCCGCAGAGGCCCCGAGCACCATACTTATCAGGATAACGTGCAAGAAGGTGGAGGCCAGAAGGAGAGTGAAGGCAGCTCCCGAGCATGCAAGGGCGGATGCCACGACCACCCGTTTCCTACCGATACTGTCGGACAGCCTTCCGAACGGGTACACCGCAAGCAGCAGCGCGCCGCCGGTGACCAGTGTCATTGTCCCCACGGCCTGAACAGGGTTGGCTAGACCAACCATATCTCGCAGAAAGAACAGCGCGTACGTTTGCAGCCCACCCAGGGATGCATAGATGCAAAGGCGCGACAATAGAAACCACCGGAATCCAGTTTGCGCACCCCTTTGACCCACCTCTGAGGATAGTGCCGCCGCAGCGGAGTCATCGCCCATGCCTTTGCGTAGAGTGGCCACCACAGTCCAGATGGTGGACGCGGCAAGCGTGGCTGATAGTATCGCCAGCACCAGCCAGACCCGCGAGTCGCTGCCCGGCGCCGCCTCACTCCCCAGAAGAAACGCTACCAGCGCCAGGAATATCGCTCCCCCGCTGCTCTCGGCCAGGACCTTAAAGGAGGACACGGCCCCGCGATAGGCTCTGGGAGCCGCGTCACGGAGAAGACCCTGGTATGGTCCCAGTGCGGCGTTCATACTGACCTGGATGATGACGATCCCTATCGCAAGAAAAGCGATGCTGGTAGCGATACCAAGAACAAACATGCTTGCGCTGGTCAAAGCGCTTCCTATCACCAGGTAGGGAATGCGACGGCCCCAGGGCGAGGATGTGCGGTCGCTGAGGTTGCCTGCTATAGGCTGCACAACCATAGCGACCAGCAGACCCACCAGTCCCAGCAGACCAAGATAGGTATTCTTGAGGTCCTCACCCGCGATCCCCAGAATCAGCACGGGTAGCAAAACCGCTCCCAGGGATATGCTGAACGCAGTGGTCCCGAAGCTGAAAGCGCTGAGATGAGCGAACTGAGCGGCCTGCCAATCGGCTTCTGCGCTGCTGTTGGGCATCACCGGCTGCTCCATAGCTTCACTCACAGGCATCTTCATCGCATCGTATCACAGGCAACTCCTCCTCAAGCCGGATGATCCCGCCACCGGGGTGCATCTGCTGACACCATCCGTACCCAATTCCGGGACTAAAGTCTCACAAAAGTGGCACTTCAGAGTCTCCCGAAGGTTCAGATCTTATCGTATCGTGTGGCATCCGTTTCAGATTATCAGCTGGAACGGGTGAAACGGGCTCAGGGGATATAGCAAAGCAATTATCTTTAAACCTGCTGCGCTTCGCTTGCCATTGCTCCCTCCAGCATGTCGAGCGTTCCCCTGGGCCCGTTCCCCACTCTCACCCTCACTCTTCAACCCGCCGCGCGTGTGCTGATAGGCATCACCATAACTTGACGTACCTTGAACATGCCCTATCCTTGACCGTGTGACCACTCCCGCAACGCCTCGCCCCTCGCCTCGCTTTTACTATGGGTGGGTCATCGTTGCGGTGGTAGGGCTGGCCAGCTTCGCTCAGAGCGCTGAAGCCATGCCGGTGCTGGGCGTCTTCTTGAAGCCGATCACCGAGGAGTTCGGCTGGAGCCGCAGCCTCTTCACCGGTGCCTTGACCATCGGCACGCTGCTGGGCGGTGTCCTTGCCATAGGCATTGGCCCCATGATCGACCGGTACGGTGGCCGATGGATCCTTACCATCGCCATTACAATTGTTGGGACCGCACTGATCCTTACGTCCAGGATCAACGCGCTATGGCAGTTTTACCTGCTCCAGATCGTGGCTCGGATGGTGGGCATGGGGGTCGTTATGCTCGCCATTCAGGTCGCCATTCCCAAGTGGTTCATTGCGAAACGCGGCCGGGCCGTTGCTATAGGACAGGTAGGACTCACGTTTGGGAACGTCGTTACCCCGCTCTATGCTCAACTGCTGGTTCGCGTTGCGGACTGGCGTGCCGCGGCGGCCACGGCCGGGGCGGTCATGTTGGCGCTCTCCATTCTTCCTACGGCCATCCTTCTTCGACGCAGCCCCGAGGATATGGGGCTGCTCCCGGACGGTGTCTCGCCGGAGAGCGACGTCAACGGGCAGCACGTATCGTCAGCAGCGTCCAAGCGCCCCAGGTCGGAGGTCTCACTCACGGTGCGGCAGGTGGTCAGGCTGCCCTCCTTTTACCTCCTCGTACTATCGTTCGGAATGGTGATGATCGCCGCTCCCGGAATGTTCCTGCACCTGATCGCATACCTCACCGATCAGGACCTGTCGCCGGGGATTGCCGTGACCGTGATGGCAGTCGTGGCGGGCAGTGCTGCTCTGGGCTCCGTTGGCTTCGGGCTCTTGGCAGAGCGTTACAGCACCCGTCTACTACTGTCCATGGACCTTGTGCTCATGGCGGGTGGCTTTGTGCTTCTCCTCGCTGCCGACTCCCCGACGTTGGCGCTCCTGTGGGGCCTGTACATGGGCATCGTGCAGGGCGGGATATTCACCATGCAACAGGTCGTCCTGGCTGACTACTATGGGAGAGAGTCTCTTGGTGCGGTGCGCGGCATCGTGTGGCCCGTGCAGACGACGGCCAACGCCTTCGGCCCTTTGGCCTCTGCCCTGGCCTACGACATCAACGGGAGCTATAGCGTGATCTTCGGTGTCTTTGG
>JAPUKM010000004.1 GCA_027295645.1 Chloroflexota bacterium
GGTACCAAGCGGGCAGCCTGCTGGATAGAGTCGTCCGGTGGTCGCCGCGCCCGGCGGTCAGGGCGGCAACGCTACTGGGACTCGCCGCCGTGGTGCTCTTTATCTGGACCGTCAACCTCTCCCTACCCGATGGCAAGCTGCACGTGGTCCTCCTGGACGTCGGTCAGGGCGATGCCATCTTCGTCCAGGGGCCGAGCGGTGAGCAGGTCCTGATCGACGGCGGCCCCGACCCACGCCTGGCGTTGCGAGCCCTGGGCGAGCGGATGCCCTTCTGGGACCGGACGCTGGACCTGGTGGTCCTCACCCACCACGACGAGGACCATCTGGCCGGGCTGCCGGAGGTGCTCCGCCGCTACCGGGTGGCCGCGGTCCTGGACAACCCCTATCCCAAAGACTCGCAGGCGGCGGTGGAGTGGGGGGCGATGCTGGGAAGGGAGGGCGCTACGGTGGTGGAGGCGCGAGAGGGGCAGGTGGTGCGACTCGGCAACGACCTGGTCATAGAGGTGCTGAACCCGCCGGACCCGCTGATAAGCGGCACCGCCTCCGACGCCAACAACAACTCCACGGTGCTGCGGCTCCGGTACGGCGACGTTTCCTTCCTTCTGATGGGCGACGTGCACCGGGATGCGGAGACCTCAATGATGAGTCGTAACCTGGACATGGAGAGCACCGTCCTGAAGGTGGCCCACCACGGAAGCGGCTCCTCTACCAGCGAGGCGTTCCTGGACTACGTTCAGCCCCGGCTTGCGATGGTCTCGTCAGGCAGGGAGAACAGCTTCGGGCATCCGAGGCTGCTGGTGGTCGAAAGGCTTCAAAATGCGGTGGGCAAGGAGATGCTCTTCATCACCGCGGAGCAGGGGACGGTGGAGGTGACGACCGACGGCGACAGGCTGTGGGTAGTGACGCAGAGATGACGGCGCGGCTCTAGTTCGCCGCTGGCTTGCCTGAGCCGTTGCTGTTGCCCTGCGGCTCGGCTGCTGTCACGCTCGCCCCGTTCCGGCCGTTTTTCGGGTGGGCGGTATCGCCATTCAAACGGAGCCGGTCCAGAAGCCGAGACATCCCGTCCGCGGATGTATTCTCACTATCCAGGCCGTAGCTGACGACAAACTCAAGGAAGCCCCTGAGCAGCTCTTTGATCTCCTCTTCGAACTCGCGGACCTCGCTCTGTGTGATATAGCGCTGGGTGGTGCACTGCTCAAGGCACCAGCTCCGCACCACGCAGTTCAGGAACTCCGAACGGCTGAGCTGTCCGCGGCTCCTATCGATCACCTTCATGATCTCCGGAGACAGGCTCAATACAGCATAGTCGCCCATGGCTTGCTCCCCCTCGCCTCGGACTGAAGACTCCCCCGATACTCGAAGCCTACACCCGCCAGCTACGGTGAGAAGCGCCAAAGGATGCGGCTTTGCGTACCAAACGGGTCATTTCTCTGGACCGTACGGTCACTCAGCGGTGCGGCTGGAGGGCGCAGAGAGGACGTAGGCTGACTGTCAGGCTCCCGTCAGCGTTCTATCAAGTAGGGCACGTGCACATGCCCTACTATGCATGATACGGACGATACGCATGAACTGAGGTGAGGTGTCGCTATGTGGTGTAGAGGTTGCTATCTGAACCCAGGCCTCATCCGGATCGTCAATGGACAGTGGGCGGGAGGCTACTGCGATGCCTGCTTTGTACGGGTGCAGCAGATTGCCCAGCAGTCTCAGCAGACGAAAGCATCCTCGCCCTGGCTTCGCCTCGGCGCTCGCTCATAGAGCCCTCTTCACCGTCTCTGCGGCCTGCTATACTGAAGCACAGGCCAAGAGCAGGACGGAGCAGCATGACAAGAATGGACGGGCGCAGGCCCGACGAACACCGCAAGACGACCATCACACCCGGATTCCTGGCGTTCGCCGAGGGGTCAGCCCTGATTGAGACGGGACAGACCAGGGTCCTGTGCGCCGCCACCATCGAGGAGCGGGTGCCCGCCTTTCTCCGCTCCCAGGGCAGGGGCTGGGTCACCGCCGAGTACGGGATGCTTCCGCGCTCCACCATCTCCCGAACGCCCCGAAACGAGAATGGGCGTCCCGGAGGAAGAGACTCTGAGATCCAGCGCCTCATCGGACGGTCGCTGCGGGCCATCACCAACATGGAGGCGCTGGGCGAAAGGACGGTGGTCCTGGACTGCGACGTTCTGCAGGCCGACGGTGGGACCCGTACCGCGGCCATTACCGGCGCATACGTGGCCCTGTACCAGGCCACCCTCCACCTGGTCCGGCAGAAGGCCATCCCCTCCCTTCCTCTCAACGGAGCCGTAGCCGCAATAAGCGTCGGCATCGTCGATGGAGAGATGCTCCTGGACATGTGCTACGAAGAGGACGCCCGCGCGGACGTGGACTTCAACGTTGTGATGACGGACGCGGGGGAGTTCGTTGAGCTTCAGGGCACCGCGGAGGGCAGCACCTATAACCACAAGACCATGAATGAACTGGTGGCCACGGCGCAACGGGGAATCGAGGCGCTTGTGGAGCTCCAGCAGTCGGTGGTCAAGAGCCTCTGAGGCCACCAGTGCTGACAATACGCCGCCCTCCGACGTTATATTTCTGATAGCTAGTTCTCTGAAGGGGGAGCAGTGCCCATCAACGCCCAGGCAAACAACGTGACTATGCGTATCTTCGCCCGCCTGGTGCTGCTGAGCGCGGCCGCAGCCCTTTTGCTGGCCGCCTGTAGCTCTGACGATACGCCCACTCCCGTACCGCCAACGCCCACGGTGGCGGCCACTGCCCCGTCGCTATCGCCTGTCGCGATAGACCAGCCGACCTCATCCCTCCCGTCCGTCGCCGACGTGGTGGCGGGGGTGGAGCCGGCGGTGGTATCCATACTGGTGCAGAGCACCTCGGTCGATTTCTTCGGCAGGTCCAGACGCAGCGGCGGCTCCGGCTCCGGCGTGATCTTCCGGGAGGACGGCTACATCCTCACCAACAACCACGTGGTGCAGGACGCCGATCGCATCACCGTTGTGTTCTCAGACGGCCGCGAGCGTGAGGGCGAGATCGTGGGCACCGACCTCCGCACGGACCTGGCGGTGGTGCGGGTGGACGAGCGAGGCCTTCCCACGGTCCCCCTCGCCGATCCGACAAAGCTCCGAGTGGGTGACTGGGTGATCGCCATCGGCAACGCCCTGGGGCTTCGGGGAAGTCCAACCGTGACGCTAGGCATCGTCAGCGCCCTCCAGCGCAGCATCCCCAGCGGCAGCGGTAACGTGACCCTCTTCGACCTGATCCAGACCGATGCCGCCATCAACCCCGGTAACAGCGGCGGCCCGCTGGTCAACCTTCAGGGCGAGGTGGTCGGCATCAACACCGCGGTGCTGCGAGGGACCGACTCCGGGACGGAAGCCCAGGGCATCGGCTTTGCGGTGAGTATGGAGACGGCCATTCCGGTGGCCAACGAGTTGGTGGATAACGGGCGGGTTGTCTGGCCCTGGCTGGGCGTAAGCGTGGCGGACGTGAACCCGGCCGTCGCGTCTGAGATGGGGCTCACCGCACGCAGCGGTGTTGTTATAAACAGCATAGAAGCAGGGGCGCCCGCCCAGCAGGCAGGCCTGGAGCAGGATGATGTGATCGTGGCGCTGGGCGGCCAGCCGGTGACCAACCTGCGCGACCTCCAGCGCATCCTGCGGATCGACTACGAGCCTGGCGATGAGATCACTGCGACCGCGGTGCGCGACGGGCGGGAGCGGGAGTTCCAGGTAACCCTGGGTGAGTCCCCGCGGTAGGGAGAGTCCCGTGGTGCGTCGGTTATCCTTCCCACCCAACCCGCCCCGATAGTTTGTTGATTTGAGGGGGCACCCCTCAAACTCCCCGACAGAGGGGCCAAGCCCCTCTGCACTCCCCTTGCATCTCAAGCACGCTTGACGCCCAGCTTGACCACCACGCCGTCCAGCTTGGCCTCCTCCGTGTAGGCACCGGCGTCCGGCTCGCCCTCACGCAGCTCGGTTGAGAGCGTCTCTTGGCGTATGTAGTCGCCGTGCCGCTCGATCACGCGGGCGGTGCGCTCGTCGCCGGCGTACCAGGTGACGATGCGGTCGGTGATCTGGAAGTCGGCGGAGCGGCGCATGGTCTGGATGCGGTGGACCAGCTCCGGGCCAGGCCCTCGTCGCGCAGGTCGTCGGTAAGCGTGGTGTCCACGGCAACGAGGTACGGTCCCTCGCGGGCAACGGCGTATCCCTCGACCTCTGTAGTAACCACCA
>JAPUKM010000040.1 GCA_027295645.1 Chloroflexota bacterium
TTCGTGCTGCGCCAGCATCCCTCTCCCGTTCGCAAGCACGCGCACCTGCTCCGATGCCATTGCGGAGTCCTCCCGTACCTCTTTGCGGCGCGAAACGAGGCGGTGTACAATGCTGCTGCCTTGCGATGTGGCGTTCCCAGAGGTTGAGCGCATACCCAGGGGCGCAGTAAAGGGGGAGAACGCGATGTTTAAGACCAGGGTCTTTGACGTTCTCGGTATCGAATACCCCATACTCCAGTCTCCCATGAACTGGGTGACCACCCCGGAGCTAATCGCTGCCGTGTGCAATGCGGGAGGGCTTGGCATCCTTGATGGGAATGTGGGGAACGAAAACATTCCCAAGAGTATTGAGGAGTCCGCAGAGAACCTGCGTATCAAGATTCGGAAGACCCGAGAGCTTACCGATAAACCTTTTGGTGTGAACTTTGGTGTTAAGGGCGGACCTGGGACGAGCGACTTCGACGTGGCACGCAGCGAAGCTTACTTACAGGTTGTGCTGGAGGAGCATATACCCGTCGTGTACTCCTCCGCTGGTTCTCCTGAGTATATAGTTCCGATTTTGCACGAGGCAGGAATCAAGAGTGTCCACATAGTTGTGTCGGTGAGGCATGCGCTAAAGGCCGAGGCGGCAGGGGTGGACGTGATCGCCGTAGGCGGATACGAGGCGGGCGGTCACAGTCAGGGTGGGAATGAGATTCCTGTTATGACTTTGCTTCCTCAGGTGGGTAGTGTGGTGAAGGCTCCGATCATTGCTGGTGGAGGTGTCGCCGACGCCCGCGGCTTGGTAGCAGCCTTCGCCCTTGGGGCTGAAGGGGTCACTATGGGGACTCGGTTTGCGGCTACCAAGGAGAGCCGCCTCCATCCGAACATGAAGCAGGCTTTCCTGGAGGCCGGTGACAATGCCACGATTGTCTGGGGTAGAAAGGCATTGAAGGAGGGTGCTCGGCCCGAGCAGAGCATGTGGAAGCGTTTAGCTGGCCGTGGCGGTAGCGGGTTGGGCCGCACCTTGAGGAACAAGTTCACGGAGAAGTATCTGGAGCTGGAATCCAGCGGTGTCCCCGTAGAGGAGGTGCTGGAGTTTCTGGAAAGCTACAAAGACCCATCCGGGATGGAGCGTGACCGCACGTCCGCGGCCATCCTGGGAGGGGATATGGAGTGGGGTGAGGTCTACATGGGAGCGGTATCCGGTCTCATTGATGAGATCAAGAGCGCCGGGGATGTGGTAAGGGACATGGTGGAAGGGGTCGATACTATCCTGGCCCGCTTGGAGGCGCTCAACATCAACCCGGCGCCGGCTCGTTCGTAGGCCGGTGCTCTAGCGCCCGGAGCCTTGAGCCTCGGCGTTGGCCAGAAAGCCCACGCCGCTTGTCGGTTCGCGCTCTCCCCACCGGTCGGCCTCCACCGCTAGCATGAAGTCCAGCACCACGTGGTTGAACAGGTCAGGCTCCTCCAGGTTGACCGTATGGCCCGTCTGTGGGACCACCACCAGCCCCGATCTGCCGATAGTACGCTTCATGAAGATGCCCGGCTCCACGCACGGGTCGTCCTCGTCACCAATCACGATCAGCGTGGGCACCTGGAGCCTCCGCAGCGCGGGCTCAAGGGCGTAGATGGACGGCCTTCTTCCCTGGACACCTCGGAAGGTGAGCGCTGACCCGGCTGCGGAGTGTCCCATGACGCCCCTCTTGAACTGCTCCCAGCCCTTGGGGTCCTTTCGTCTGAACTGTACCCTGGTGGGTCCTTCTGCGTAGGCCGCACCCCAGGGCTCCATACCCTCTCGCTCTATCTTAGTGGCGAACTGCTCGGCCTCCCTGGCCATCCGCTGGGGGTCCGTCGACCCCGTTCCCGCTCCGGCGACGATCAGCCCCTTGGCCATCTCCGGGTAGGCGATGCCGAAGCTGAGTGTCATGGTGCCGCCCATTGAGAGGCCGCCTATGTACGCCCGCTCAATTCCAAGATGGTTAAGCAGTCCGTGGAGGTCCTCCACCGCCTGCTCCTGGGAATAGGCCTCCGGATCGGTTGGGACGTCGGAGGGTGGGTAGCCGCGGGCATTGTAGGTGATGACCTGGTAGCCCCGTGAGAAAAACCGTACCTGGAGGTCCCAGCTTTCGTGGTCCCCGCCGAACTCGTGGGCCCACACGAGGGGAATACCTCGGCCCGTCACCTCGTAGTGGATATTCACTCCGCCGATCGATGCCGTTGGCATGTCACCCTCCGAGGCAGAGGCGCTAGCGCTCCGCCCTCGACAGTACCTCTGACCGCCCCGGTATAGTACGCGCGATGACATGGATTTTCCAGCCCAGGCCACATTCACCGTAGCTTCCTCAATTGACACCCCATAGGTCGGGAAATACAATGCGGAGTGGTGTCTTCCTGAAGTAGAGTCCACAATCGGAACCCTAAGAGCAGGGGTCATTCACTGTAGATGGGGGGAATAGTGCAGCAAGCAGTTATCGTCAGCGGAGCAAGGACGCCCGTGGGGCGCTTCGGCGGTGCGTTCAAGGACTTCTCGGCATCGGACCTGGGTGGCGTCGCCATTAAAGCCGCCCTTGAGCGTGCCAACATTGCCCCGGAGGATGTCGATGAGGTGTTCATCGGTAACGCCCTGCAGTCGGCTGAGAGCGGCTATGCCGCTCGGCTGGCCGGACTGAAGGGCGGCATACCGCAGGAGGTGCCCGCCATCGCCATCAATCGACAGTGCTCATCCGGTCTGGAGGCTATCAACATCGCGGCTCAGCTTATCGCCACCGGCGAGGCCGATATCGTTGTCGCCGGCGGGACCGAGAACATGAGCCAGGTCCCCTTTGCCATGCCCAAGGTCAGGTGGGACGGCCTGAAGCTGGGTAACCAGGTGATCGAAGACCTCCTTGTTAATGGGCTCAGCTGCCCCGTGAATCGGTACCATATGGGCGTCACTGCCGAGAACGTAGCCGCACGTTTCGAGATCAGCCGTAGCGACCAGGACGAACTGGCGTTGCTGAGCCACCAGCGCGCCGTCCGTGCTATCGATGAGGGACGCTTCAAGGAGCAGATCGCTTCCGTCACTGTCCCTCAGAAAAGGGGCGACCCCATAGTCGTGGAGCAGGACGAGCACCCCCGCAGAGACACCAGCTTAGAGTACCTTGCGTCTCTCTCTCCCGCATTCAAGGAGGGGGGAACGATCACCGCCGGCAACGCATCCGGCATCAACGACGCGGCCGCTGCCGTAGTCATGATGTCGGATGTGAAGGCCAGGGAGATGGGGATAGCCCCCAAACTTGCCTACCGCGCCCGGGCCGTGGCGGGCGTAGACCCCGCCATCATGGGCACAGGCCCCGTTCCCGCGGTGCGCAAAGTTCTGTCCAAGGCCGGGATGACCCTGGGTGACATCGATCTCATTGAGCTGAACGAGGCCTTTGCCGCCCAGGCCCTCTATTGCATCAGAGAGCTTGGGGCCGACCTCGAAAAGACCAACGTCAATGGCAGTGGCATCTCGCTGGGACATCCGCTGGGTGCGACCGGCGCCATCATGACCGTCAAGCTGCTTGAGGAAATGGAGAGGCAGGATAAGGAGTTCGGCCTTGTAACCATGTGCGTAGGAGGCGGCCAGGGGTGCGCCACCATCTTCCAGCGCGTGAACTAGGCCGCCCATTCTGACCCGGACGCAGCTGCGCTGGAGAGACCGTGCCCGTCGATAAAGTCGTACAGTCTTTCGCTCAAGCCGTAGAGGATGTTCCCAATGGCGCGGTGATCATGATGGACGGCTTTGGCGGGGCAGGGGGGATGCCTCAGCAGCTCATCCTGGCCCTCCGGGACCAGGGTGCCCGCGAGCTGACCATCATCAGTAACACCGGCGGCCTTGTGGGGTTTGGTGTCATTGCCGGTCAGCCGTCCGTGACCCACGGCATACTGATTGAATCCGGCCAGGTGAAGAGGGTCATCGCCTCCTTCCCCGTGAGCAGGTCTCCCTCCCAACCCAATCCCTTTGAGCTGGCCTACAATCGGGGAGAGGTCGACGTGGAAGTTGTCCCTCAAGGGACTTTGGCGGAGAGAATTCGTGCCGGCGGGGCCGGGATTGCCGCCTTCTATACCCTCACGGGAGTCGGGACCGATGCCGCTGAGGCCAAGGAGACGCGAACCATAGACGGCCGCGATTACCTGATGGAGTACGCTCTCACCGCCGACTACGCATTCATACGGGCCTCTAAGGCGGACCATCGTGGCAATCTGGTGTACAGAGGCACATCCCGTAACTTCAACCAGCTCATGGCTGCGGCGGCCCGACTGACCATCGCCGAGGTCGACGAGATAGTGGAACCCGGCCGCCTGGACCCGGAGGCGGTGATAACCCCGGGCGTCTATGTGAACAGGCTGGTGAAGAGGTGACCTTGTGAACAAGCCACGTTTGGACAGAGAGGTCATCGCCATGAGGGTGGCCAACGAGCTAGCCGACGGCGACTACGTCAACCTTGGTATAGGAATGCCGACCCTGGTGTCCCAGTTCGTGCCTGAGGGGCGGACGGTCATCTACCACAGCGAAAGCGGAGTCCTGAACTACGGTCCCCTCGAGGCTGAGGGTAAGGCGGATGTCGACCTGATCAACGCCGGTGGGCAGTTCCTTCTGCCCGTGCCCGGCATGGCCTTCTTCAACGCCGCCGAGGCCTTCGCGATGATTCGCGGCGGATACATCGACGTCTCCGTGCTTGGAGCATTCCAGGTCTCGGAGCGGGGTGACCTGGCCAATTGGATGCTGCGGGACCGAGGAACGGGCAACATCGGCGGCGCAATGGATCTGGCCGCAGGCGCCAAGCGGATGATAGTCGCCATGGAGCACACAGACACCCAGGGCGGCCCCAAGATAGTCCGGCAGTGCTCCTTCCCACTCACGGGTCGCGGATGTGTGAGCCTCATCGTCACCGATGTCGCCGTCATTGAGGTGACACCGTCGGGGTTGCTGCTCAAAGAGGTGGCCCCGGGCTGGACCGCCGAGGATGTGCAGGAGATCACCGAGCCGACGTTGCGTATCGATGCCGGCCTCAGGGAGATCGCACTGTAGATCGGCCGCACCGGGACGGTAACCTCAGCGACTTTCCCAGTCGCGCATCTCCACCAGGGCCGTCCTCTCGGCCTCAGCCATCTTCTCGGCCTCGTGCCCAACCCACCGGTAGGCGAGCGGCGCTACCTCCACGCCCACCCAGGACTGGTCTTTCACAGAGTGAGGGGTCATCTCCATAATGCACATCAGATGAGGCGCGGGAAGGGCATCGATGTGCTCTTTTATCACGTGGGCGGTGCCTTTGATGAGGAACAGCACATTGTCCTGGCCTATGATCTGGAGGGAGGCCTTGCCCTCCCTCTGGATATTGGCCAGGGTGGCGCTTCCCAGGTCCACGCCAAACCGGACATGACGCGGGTCTCCAGAGATCGCCCAAGTCATCACGGCGTTGGGCCAGCCGTCGCTGCCGTAGGTCGCCAGGATTGCCGGAGTGCCGCGTTGGAGGATCTGAGCAAGCCTGTTTGGTAGCGTCGCATCCTTGGACATGAGCAGCGCCTCGGGGGGGGGGTCACTCGTCCTGGATGCCGTGCTCTTTCAGATAGTCCACCGCGTTCTGGATGGTCATGATGCGCTCGGCGTCCTCGTCGGGGATCTCAAGCGGCTTTCCATCCTGGGAGAACTCCTCCTCAAACGCCATGATCAACTCCACCAGGTCCAGAGAGTCGGCGTTGAGGTCCTCGGTGAAGGAAGCATTGGCGACAACCAGGTCCTCTTCGACGCCGAGACGGTCTGCGACCAGCTTTTGCATACGCTCAAATACTGTCGATATGGTCCACCTCCTTTGGGCGGATAGTTTGGAACATTCTACGTCTTTTCAGAGGCCACTGTCTGCATGACTGCTCCCAGGACCCCGTTGACGAACGATGACAGGTTCTCGCCTCCGAACTGCTTGGCCAGCTCTACAGCCTCGTTGATGGCAACCTTGGGCGGTGTCTCCTGGGACATCAGTATCTCGTAGATGGCGATTCTGAGTATGTTGCGGTCGACCACTGGCAACTGAGAGACGGGCCACGTTGGGGCGTATCGATGGATCTCACCGTCCAACTCTTGACGATGTTGCACCACCCCGTTGACGATGGCTTTAACAAAAGCGACACTCTCCTCATCCAGCGAAAGCTGCTCCAGCACCCAATTCAGGCTGTCCTCCACTGAATGTCCGGAGCTGTCCACCTCGTACAGCACCTGCAGGAGGGCACGCCGGGCCATCCGCCGCTTCCGCTGGCGACCGGTCGCCTTCATATTCTCCTCTGTTAAAGAGCAGTGGTCAGTTGCCGGACAGCCCGTTACTCAAGCCTTGGGCCGAGGCCAAGTCGTTGACCGTTAGCACTGGCGCTTCCTTGGTGATCTGCTTCACCAGGCCGCTGAGCACCTTCCCCGGACCAAATTCGATGAAGCTGGTGACACCCTCTTTAAGCATGTAAGAGATGCACTCTTGCCACTGCACACAGCCGCACAGCTGCTCTGCCAGCTCCTCCTTGACATCACGGTTGGCGTTGAGAGGCTTCGCTGTGCAGTTACCGATAACCGGAATAGAGGGGTGGTTGAACTCGACATCATCAAGGGCCTTCAACATGCCGCCTAGGGCTGGCCCCATCAGATAGGAGTGGAACGCGCCACTCACCGGAAGGCGGATGACCTTCCGAGCACCCTGCTCTTTGGCCAGCTTCACAGCTTCATCCAGCTTCTCCCGATCACCGCTGATGACAATCTGCCCAGGCGAGTTGATATTAGCCACCTGGACGCCGGCCTGGCGGCACACCTCTTCAACAACCGCCTGGTCCAAACCCAGGATTGCGGCCATACTGCCGGGGTGTTCCTCACAGGCCTCCTCCATCAATCGGCCTCGCTCCCGCACCAGGTTGACCGCGTGGGACAGGTCCATAACGCCCGACACCACCAGAGCTGTGTACTCTCCAAGGCTGTGCCCTGCCATAAGATACGGGCTGGAGACCGTCTCTTTGTTGGCCTCCCCAGCAGCAGCAAGACACGCAAGGCTCATAGCCATGATCGCAGGCTGGCAGTTCCATGTCCGGTTAAGCTCCTCTTCGGGGCCCTCAAACATGTACTTAGTGAGAGGTTCGCCAAGGGCCTGATCCACCTGGTCAAACAGCTTGCGGGCCGCCGGTGAGCTTTCGTACAGGTCCTTGCCCATGCCGACGGTCTGAGAGCCTTGACCGGGAAAGAGGAAGGCTGGGCGTGAGCCCAAGCCGTTGATAGATGAAGTAGCCACAATGATCTCCTATAAATATAAGTGCATATTGAGCATGCGCCAATCGGCGCACTGTATTAGCTTTGTTCTTCTGTATCCTCTGCTGGCCCTACCGCCAGTATCTCATGACCCGCGTAGTAGCCACATGTGCCACACACATGGTGGGGCAGTTTCAGATTGTGGCATTGGGGGCAGGTGGAAAGGGAAACGGGCCGCAGCGCGGAGTGACTCCAACGACTGCGCTTTTTGCTCTGAGGTCGCTTCTTCTTGGGTAGAGGTGCCATGGTTAGCTCCTGGACGACTCCTGGGTGGAAGAGGCAAGGCTGACCAGAGGGAGCCAGCGGGAGTCAATCTCCCAAGTCTCGCAAGAGCAGCTCTCGTGGTTCAGGTTGGTCCCACAGTGTGAGCACAGCCCTGCGCAGCCCGGATCGCAAAGAGGCTTCATGGGCAGCCCAACCGCTGTGTACTGGCGAACGGCTTCGGTGATGTCAAGGACGTGTTGAGCATCTATGATGCAACTGCTCTCCCCATCCTCAGGAAGGCGAAGCATGGCCCCCGTGTTCACATCTACAGTGGGGTAGTAAACGTCATCCATCTGAAACCGCAACTCAACGGTGGAATCCTCAAGACATCGGCTGCAAGTGGCTCCGGAAGAGACATCCAGTGTACCGTTGACCCACACACCGGCATCCGTTCGCATCAGCCGCAGGCTACCCTTGACATAGTTTACCGGGGTATCCTTGCCCGAAGCAAGCGGCGTATCGATCGTGTAGCTTTTTTGAATGCCCACAGTTCCCTTAAGGAGGTGGGCAACGTTAAATCTCATTCGTTCACCGTTTTGTAGGTCGTCATATCCCTCCCCACAAAACTGCGTTATTATAGGTACGTCTACAGTGCATGTCAAGCACCGTAGATATAGAGTCAGCCATCCTTCTCTTGAGACTTCCCTGATCGCTTCGGAGGGCCCACACTCGTCCTAGCCCCGGCTATACCCTCCTTGATAAACGTCCCTATCTCTTCGGTAGAGGCTCCAGGCCCGAAGACGCCCGCCACGCCCATCTCTAGGAGAGCCGCCTGGTCCTCGTTGGGAATAATCCCTCCGATGATGACCATGACCTCCTCCATGCCCCTCTCTTTGAGGCCCGTGAGAATCTGAGGAATCAGCTCCATGTGGGCGCCAGAGAGGATGCTGAGACCTATGACGCTCACATCCTCCTGAAAGGCCGTCTCCACGATCATCTGCGGCGTTTGCCGGATGCCCGTGTACACCACCTCCATGCCGGCGTCACGCAGCGCCCGGGCGATCACCTTGGCGCCACGGTCGTGGCCGTCCAATCCCGGTTTGGCCACAAGCACGCGGATGGGGTTAGTGCTGGTCATTGGAATCCATTTCTACTCGGCAGGCTTGGCATCACACCACCACCGAGTGCACCTGCTCGCCAAAGACGCTGCGGAGCACATCGCTGATCTCACCGACGGTGGCATAGGCCTCCACGCACTCAACAATCGCTGGCATGGTGTTCTCCGTCCCCCTGGCCACCTCCTCCAGCTGTTTGAGGGCCGACGTTACCGCCCCATTGTCCCGCTCCCGGCGTACTTTCAGGAGCCGCTCCACCTGGCGCCGCTCCTGCTGTGGGTCCACCCGCAGGATATTCTGGAGCGGCGGCTCCTCTGTGACGTATTCGTTGACGCCCACAATGATTCGCTGCTTCTCCTCCACCTCTCGCTGGTGCTTGAACGCCGCCTCCTGTATCTCCCGCATCTGGTAGCCGTGTCCCAGCGCGGCCAGCGTCCCGCCCATATCATCGATAGTATCGATATAGCGGAGTGCCTGCCTCTCCAGCTCATCGGTCAGATGCTCCACGTAGTGGGACCCGCCCAGGGAGTCCACGGTATCGGAGACACCGCTTTCGTGCGCCAGCACCTGCTGGGTTCTCAGCGACAGCTGCACCGACTCCTCCGTGGGCAGGCCCAGCGCCTCGTCCTTGGAGTTGACGTGCAGAGACTGGGCGCCCCCCAGGATGGCGGCCAGTGCCTGGATGGTGGTGCGGACCACGTTGTTCTCCGGCTGCTGGGCCGTCAGCGACACCCCGGCGGTTTGAGCGTGGAAACGGAGCATCCAGGACCGGGGCTCCCTGGCGTGGAAGCGCTCGCGCATGATCCGCGCCCACATGCGACGGGCTGCGCGAAACTTGGCCACCTCCTCCAGGAGGTTGTTCTGGGAGACGAAAAAGAAGGAGAGGCCGCCCGCGAAGCCGTCCACATCAAGCCCTGTTTCCAGAGCCGCCTCCACGTAGGCGATGGCGTTGGCAAAGGTAAAGGCCAGCTCCTGCACGGCGGTCGCACCCGCCTCCCGCATATGGTAGCCGCTGATGCTGATGGTGTTCCACCGGGGCACCTTGCGGGCGCAGTAGTGGAACACGTCAGTGACCAGCCGCATGGATGGTGCCGGCGGGTAGATGTAAGTGCCCCGCGCGATGTACTCCTTCAAAATGTCGTTCTGGATGGTGCCGTTCAGCTGGCCGAGCTCAACGCCCTGCCTCTTGCCCACGGCAATGTACATCGCCAGCAGGATGGAGGCGGTGGAGTTGATGGTCATGGATGTGCTCACCCTGTCCAGAGGGATGCCCTCCAGAAGCACCTCCATGTCCCCCAGCGTGTCGATCGGGACACCCACCTTGCCCACCTCGCCCCTGGCGAGCTGATGGTCGGAGTCGTAGCCAATTTGCGTCGGCAGGTCAAAGGCGATGGAGAGTCCCGTCTGCCCGTGCTCCAGAAGATAGCGGAAGCGACGGTTGGACTCCTCCGCGGAGGCGAACCCTGCATATTGACGCATGGTCCACAGGCGACCACGGTGCATGTTGGGCTGAACGCCACGCGTGAAGGGATACTCCCCGGGAAACCCGACCTTCTCTGTGTATTCGGCCCCTGCGGGCTCCTCAGGAGTGTAGAGCGGTTCCACCTCTATACCGGAGTCAGTCTCGAAACGTTGCTTCCGCTCCCGTGCCCGCGCCAGAAGCGGGTCCAGGGTCTCCTTGCGCCACTGCTCCTTGTTGCTGCTTGGCATAGGGTTTCACCGGCTATCCACCGGTGATTATAACCCTTTTGCCTATGAAGTGGCGCCGTCTGGTGAGTGTCCCGGCCGGGAGTGTGGTATGGCTATGCGGATCACTGGAGGGCGTAGGTAATAATCAGGGCGTTATACATCACCACCATCACCAATGACCAGTTGAGTATCCTCAGTATCCCATGTGCCCTTCGCTGCCAGAGCGCGCCACCGATGGCGACGGCGAACAGGAGCTTGATCGCCAGCATCCTCTCAGGACTCAGCGCTAATGCAATGGTGCCCAGGTACGGATTGAACTCCACGGCCCCAAAGGCAAAGGAAAGGGCCGTGAGCAGAACATCGGCGGCGTTGAGACCTATCCAGGCTTGCAGAAGCATAGGCGATATCCCTCCCTGTGATGTGTGGCTCCTCCAGAGTATCCCGTCGCCGGAGCCTCTTGAATCGCCCACTGGGGGGATGACGGTATGATTTATTCCTCACCCCAAGGCATGAGACCCGTTCACTCCTTATGTGGATTGACGCCTCCTTTTCGCTATCCGTAGAATAGACGGAGCATGGGCGTAGAGCGTATGCTTTGTCCGAACGCGTATGATCTTGATCAGACGATTCTTCGCCGTATTTCTGGGGATCCTCTTTATCCCCTTGCTCCTCGTCACTCTCATTATCCTTCGCAGTAACGATACCCTCCTCAGCGCTGACTTCTACGTGGACCAACTCCGCAAGGCGGACCTGTTCAACTTCCTCTACGACGAAGCCCTGCCCGCCGCGGTTGAAGAGATCGAGCCTACGGATGTTGCCGGGACAAGCGTGGACCTGAGACCTCTGGCGGACAGGGGAGCTATAGCCCTGCGCGGCCTCTTCCCGCCGGACTGGCTCCAGGAGCAGACGGAGGAGATCATCCAGCAGTGGATGCCCTACATCACCGGAGACTCCGATGAGTTCACCATCCTTATTCCCGCCGCCGACCGTCTGGATGCCCTTGGCCGGGTGCTCACTGTGGAGCTTCAGGAGGGCAACTCCTATACGCTCCTCTTTGACGACGTCATCGGCCCCCTGGCGGACGACCAACTTGGAGAGAACGGCAGGCTACCCTTTGGCGTGAGCATACCGGCTGAGAGCGCCGTCGCCTCCGCGCAGCAGGTGTTCTCGGCCCAGTGGCTTCAGGGGCACGTGGATAACGTGACCGGCCAGCTGGTCCCCTACCTGAGCGGTGAGACGGACAGCTTCGCCATCACATTCCCCATAGCCGACCGGATCCAGGTTGCCGTGCCCGCCGCCAAGAGCCTGCTGGTGGACTCCAATGTATACAATCTCCTGTCCAACCCGGAGGTTGAGCAGGAGGTTGTCACGGTGCTGGAAGGGTTGGGGAGGCTGCCCTGCGGCATCGTCGTCACCGGCGGCCAGGTCGTGCTGCTCATAGGTGAGGTGGTGGACCCGCAGTGGATTCAACTGCGGACGGAGAACGCCCTGGACCAGATATCTCTCTACCTGACCAGCCCCGGAGCCGACACCATCCTTGCGATACCGCTCTCGGACCGGATCAAGGCCGCCCTGGCGCGAAACGATGCGCCGGTCAAGCTCTTCCTCCGGGACATCGACGCCTACGATAAGGTCTACCGGAACTGCCTGGTCAGGGAGATTGGCAACCTGGTGGCCACGGCGGCAGGGGGCGGAGCCTCGACTCCCGAGGCCCCCGTCTTCAGCCTGGACATTTCGGAAACCATGAGCATCGCCATCACCAACCAGGAGCTTCAACAGGCGCTGACGGATGTTCTGGACGCTGTCGGCCCCGAGTGGATACAGGAGCAGGTGGAGGGGACAATCGATGCGGCGTTGCCATACTACATCGGCAAGGCCGACCACTTTGCCGCGGATATCTCGCTGGAAGAGGTGAGAACGGAGGTGGGCTTTGTCTTTGGCGACCTGGTAGAGCAGAAGCTCTCGGCGGCCTACGAAGCCCTCCCGCCATGCTCGGTACAGGAGGCCCTCTCCCTGTCGCAGGCCGGTCTCGCTGGAGTGGTCCCGTCATGCAGGCCGCGGGCCTACTCCGTAGAGGAGGTGCAGCAGGCTCTGGGGGTACCGGGCCCCGCCCTGTCGAGGGAGCTTCTGGAGACGTTCTGTGGCTGCGATCTCTCCTACGCCCTCGACGGCGTCACCCTCCAGACTATCCTGGACACCGTTGGAATTGACCTTGGCGCCATGGTGGCGGAGAACCTTGGGCCGCTCCTTCCATCCGCCCTGACCTTCTGCGATACCGTAACGTACCAGCAACGGTGCGACATCGGCCTGCTG
Source organism: Chloroflexota bacterium (assembly GCA_027295645.1). Lineage (GTDB taxonomy): Bacteria > Chloroflexota > Dehalococcoidia > Lucifugimonadales > JAPUKM01 > JAPUKM01. The sequence goes on from JAPUKM010000040.1 coordinate 12,604, forward strand.
GATTCCCAGAGCCCTGACCAGCAGAAGACACTGGACGACATTCTCGACGTGACCCGGAACGGCTTCACCTACACCGAAGCCGACCTCCGGGAACAGCTTACGGACGAAGATGAGAACATAGACCGTGTGCTGGACTGGACCCGGAACGGCTTCAGCTACACCGATGCCGACCTCCGGGACGACCTGGGTACGGATGGCACGGAACGGCTGGACGACCTCCTCCGGTGGACCAGCGTCGGCTATACCGAAGCCGACCTTCAGGACCTGATCACCAATGACGGGGACAACCCCGAAGACTTTGAGGAATTCGACCGCGTCCGTGGGCGGATCGGCCTGGGGCGGAGCCTCTCCTTTCTGCCCTACGTGGTTCTGGCACTCGTTCTGGCAGCCATCGGCTTCCTGGGCGGCAGAAGCTGGCCCGGCAGAATCGGCTGGGCCGCGGTGGTCCTGGGCATCGCCTCTCTGTTGGTCTACGCGGCCTTCGGTCCCGTCTACGACAACGTGGTCGGCATCTTCCTGGACGACCAGTTCGATGAGGTCCGTGCGGACCAGGTGCGTGATGGCGCAGGCGTGTTCGAAGTGGTCATGGTGGACAAGTTCCTGACCATCGGTAGAACCTTTGTAGACGACTTCGTCTCCGGCATCGCCTCTCGTGCCTTGGTGCTGCTCATCGTCGCCCTCGCCGGCCTGGGAGTGGTCACATTCTGGCCCATGATCTTCCGTCCCTCTCAGCCTGCCGTTGCCCTCGCGGACGGCACCCCTGCGGAGGCCCCTCCTGCCTGGGGTGCTGCGAATGAGCCTACAGTTGAGGTTGTCCCCGAGGAGCCTCCGTATGAGAATACTCCAGATGGGCCTCTCTTGGAGGAGTCCGCACCTGATGAACTCACCTCGGGTGAGCCTGACGAGCCCTTGCCGGAGGAGTCCTCGGATTCCCCGCAAGAGGGCCACTGAGCCGTCCTGAGCCCCTCCGCATGGTATGATGCGAGTAGTGCATCCCGTGAGAAATGTAGGCCTGTCCAATGGCTGAACGGTTGTTATCCGGCAAGCCGGTAGAGGAGGATGCTCCTCTGGAGGGCAGCCTGCGCCCTCGAAGACTGCCGGACTACGTCGGGCAGGAGCAGATCAAAGAGAACCTGAAGATATCCATCCTCGCCGCTCAGAAGCGGAAGGAGTCCCTGGACCACATCCTCCTGTACGGCCCCCCCGGTCTGGGCAAGACCACACTTGCCAACATCATCGCCGCGGAGATGGGCGTGAACATCAAGGTCACCTCCGGGCCAGCCGTGGAGCGGCCGGGAGACATGGCCGCCATCCTCACCAACCTGCGTGCCCACGACATCCTGTTCATCGACGAAATACACCGGTTGAGCAGGGTGGTGGAGGAGGTGCTGTACCCGGCCATGGAGGACTTCTTCCTCTCGTGGGTCATGGGCAAGGGCCTGGGTGCCCGTAACATCACCCTCAAGGTGCCTCCTTTTACGCTCATCGGGGCCACCACCCGGTTCGCCATGGTCAGCGCACCCCTGCGAAACCGGTTCGGCGCCATCTACCGGCTCGACTTCTATGACGAGGCCGCGATTCAGGTGCTCCTTCGCCGCTCGGCGAGCATCCTCCAGGTGGAGGTCCAGCAGGAGGGCCTGGAAGAGATCGCACGCCGCTCCCGGGGCACGCCCAGAGTGGCCAACCGGCTGCTCAAGCGCGTGCGCGACTATGCCCAGGTGACCGCCGATGGCGTCGTCACCGGCGATCTCGCCAGGGAGGCGCTCGCCAAGCTCCAGATCGACCCCGCCGGACTGGACGACGTGGACCACAAGGTGCTCAACACCATCGTGCAGAAGTTCCAGGGCGGCCCCGTGGGACTGGAGACCATCGCCGCCTCAATCAGCGAGGAGCCGGACACCGTTATGGATGTCTACGAGCCGTTCCTGCTCCAGCTCGGCTTGCTAGAGCGTACGCCTCGCGGGCGGGTGGCGACCCGCCGTGCCTACGAGCATCTGGGCCTGCCCTACAAGGACAAGCAAGGCACAGCCCAGGGTGCCCTCTGGTCTACCGACGATGATGCCACTGCCGGCGAATAGGCGGACGCACCCCCGGCTGAGATGCGCAGTGGTGCTTCAGCGGAGTGCATCTCTTCTTCTCCTACCCCTGCTGGGATTCGCTCTCGGGTGCGGCTCCACCGCAACACCAACCCCGTTCCCTATCTCAACCACCATCACGCGCCTGCCCACCGCTACGCCGTTCCCCCTGCCCGCGCCGACCTCCACCTCCTCTCCTACAGTAACGACCACTCCGCTCCCTCCCACACCGCGGGTAGCGCTGGAGGGGGTGACCTTCACCGTCGAGCTGGCCACGACGCCTGAGGAGCGGGCCAGGGGCCTGATGGGCAGAGAGCGGTTGGGCGATACTCAGGGCATGCTCTTCATCTATCAGACCGATGTGACCCCTGGATTCTGGATGCGGGGGATGCTGATCTCCCTGGACATCGTATGGATCGATGCCGACGGCGTGGTTGCCGGAATCCAGCGGGAGGTGCCGCCCGCGCCCTCAACCACCGATCCCCCCCTGTACTACCCCCCGCGCCCCATACGGTACGTTCTGGAGATAAGCGCAGGAAGCGCCGGGGAGCTGGGCATCGAGCCTGGAAGCCAGGCGACCCTCCTGAGCATCCCCTGAATTGCTGCTATACTGTGCAGCCGCTGTCATGCTGAGCAAAACGACGCACCCGACCACCATTCAGGAGGTGACTTGTGATCTACGAGCTACGCATCTACGACACCCCGCCTGGCAAGCTGCCAGCGCTGAACGACAGGTTCGCCAACATCACCATGGGCTTCTTCAAGAAGCATGACATTCAGGTGGTGGGGTTCTGGACCGATGACGTGGGCGTGACCAACCGCCTCACCTACATCGTCTCCTACAAGGATATGGCCCACCGTGACCAGACCCGTGCGGCCTTCGCGGCAGACCCGGAGCGGGTGGCGGCCTTCGCGGAGACAGAGAAAGACGGCCCCCTGGTGGCCCGCATACAGAACACCATCCTGCGGCCTACCAGCTACTCCCCCATGCAGTAACCCAAGCCCTTACGGCATCCTGAACGTGACCACCACCGTCTCGTCCGCGGCAAGGAGAAGGTACAGGAGGACCGTCCCTGGGTGAGTTGATACTGCTCCCTGTCTCGACTCGGCCTGGGAGCGGGTGCGCGAGGGAGCTCACCTCTGTCCTGGCCATGAGAGGATTCGCCGAGCGGGCTGGGCCTCCGGTAGCCGCACCGTACCATCGGATACGATCGCCTGGGGATTCTGCTCGGTGAGGAGCCTCGCTCCCGCCATCCCCACCAGGTCCTCCACGGCCCGAGCGGCCTCGAAGAGCACCGGTGGGCGGTACGATCCGGGCGAATGTCCATCGGAGGCGATGGCATGGACCAGGTTGTGCTGGACCAGGTATTCAGCGCTTCTCTGTGCCTCCGGCCCAAAGTGGCCCAACAGACTTCCTCCGGTGACCTGACTCACCACTCCGCACTCTACCAGATCGGCCAGGATATCCGGCTGTTTCTGAATCGTAGCCTGTCGCTCCGGGTGGGCCAGCACCGGCACCATGCCCCGCACCTGTATCTGGAACAGCGCCTCACTTATATACGGAGGGTACTGAAGGAAATTGATCTCTACCAGGAGATAACGGGAGTTGTTGAGTGTTATTGCGATTCCGCGGCGGACATCGTCGATCAGGTCCATGGTCAGCAGGTGCTCGGCGCCTACGAGCACCTCGATCCCGAGACCTCGGCTCGTACGGTTGAAGTCCGCCACCCACTGGTCCAGTGCCCTTCTCCCACCGTGGGCCGCTACCTGTCTGGCATGAGGTGTAGCCACCACCACACTGGTGCCGTCGGTGGCGGCCACTTGGGCCATTGCAAATGCCTCCTCCGCACGCTCCGGTCCATCATCAATGGCGGGAAGAATGTGGCAGTGGAGGTCGTATGCACTCATGACGCTCCACTATACTCAACCACCGGTGATATACCATGAAGATACCGTTAAATTGCCGACGCTCTGCGATCTACCGACTTTGGGCGGCTCAGCCGTCCATCATCCCGGTCGCCTGAGCCGAGCGGCGCGCACCAGCTCTCGTATCACTATCTCGCCCTGCTCCTGCAACATCAGGGCGCGGGTGGCCTCAATCAAGGGCCTGTCCGCTTCCGGATCACCGTACTCGTGCGTCTCCATGTACTGTGTCCACTCCTCCACGGAGTCGAAGCGATGAAGGAACTCGAATTCCGTCTGGGCCTCCTCCAGAAAAAGCCCCTGCTCAACAGTTGAAGCAAGCACCCTGCGTGCGGCATGGATATCGCCGATAAACGACGATTCGTCCAGGTGACCTACATCGACACGGCGCCCACTGAAGTGAACCTCGATATGAGAATTGTATGGCTGCGGGTGGATATCCAGCATCTCACCCCGGGGCCGAAGGGCGCGGTGGATATTCCTAAGGGCGTCGCCGACGCCCTTGAGGGGTACTCAT
>JAPUKM010000041.1 GCA_027295645.1 Chloroflexota bacterium
AGGACGGACATGCCGTTGACCTGGCCTACCACCTCTCCATCGGTGTCAATCTTGATGGTGCCGTTATTGATGAGCTCATGGATTCGCTCCTCCGGAAGGTTGGAGCGAAAGATGCGCTCATCAATGGCCTTGATTATGTGCTCTCCAGTAACCACCGGCGATTCACCGTCCTGGGCAGCCCAATGGTCCGCCTCGGTGATCAGGTCTGCTATATCGATGAACCGCGTGGTCAGCTTGTCCTGGCGCTCCACCAATCGAGAGGAATACTGCACCATCCTTGCCACGGCGGTCTTGTGGAAAGGACGTATATCACTATCTCTACACCGGTTGCAGATGAAAGCGGCGTAGAAGCGGGTGTTTTCATCTGTCCTGTCCATGGAGAGGTCAAAGTCCGCCTTGACCTTGAAGAGTTTTCGGAAGTCCTCCTCAAACGTTTGCAACATCTGGAAAATGGATGGGGTGCCTATCATCACGATTTTCACGTTCACCGGAATTGGTTCCGGTGCCAGGGTGGAGGTCGGGATGGGGCTGTATTGCTCACCGATATTCTCTATACGAGCCTCACCGCTGCGGAGGGTCCGCTTCAGGGTTTCCCATACGCCAGGGTTGGCCAGGATGTCCTTGGCTTGAACAGTCAGATAGCCCCCGTTGGCCCTGTGGATGGCCCCCGGCCGGATCATGGTCAGGTCTGTGGCGACGGTGCCAAAGCGGGGACGGTAGTCCAAACGGCCAAATGTGTTGTAGTAGGTTGGGCTGTATTCAAAAATGACCGGGGCTCCTTGAGCCTCGCTGTTGTCCACGAGAACATTGACCTGATAGCGAGCGAACCTCTCCTCCTCAGCGAATTGGCGGGCCTGGGCCGCCTCCCTGGTCTGTTGGTTCTGCTCTTGATTCTCCTGGGCAAGAAAATCTCCAACATGGTTGGCCACGTCCTGACGCATCTCTTGCAGATAGTCCAGTACCCGAGGAATATCCCGGTATTTCTCTTTCAGCTCGTTCAGGACAGGGGCTACGACATTTTGGACCGTATCCTGGTCCACCTCGCTTCGGCGTCTGGTGGCCTCCCGCTCCAATCGCCGAAGCTCAGCAAGCTTCCGGTTGATGAATTCCTGGAGCTTGTCACTCTCCTGCCGCAGTGCCTCCCTCTCCTGGTCCGGAAGTTGCTGATACTGCTCCCTGCTCAACGGTTGGCTATCTTTCAACGGTGTGGTGATGATGCCTGTTGGCGAGGGCTGTACCTGGAACCCCGCCTGCAGCGCCTCGCTCTCGATCTCCCGGGTGATGGTCTCCAACTGCTGCTGGATCTCTTTTACAGCCTCTTCTCCACGCTGTCGGTACTCATCGCTCTCAAAGGCGCGGGGGATATCCCTGCGGCAATCTGCAACAAGCCCTTCGATGTCCTGGGCCAACTCGCGGCCCATGCCGGGAGGAAGGCTCACGGCGACCGGCTTCATCGGCTCGCGAAAGTTGTAGACGTAGCACCAGTCGTTGGGTGCTGGACGGTTGGGAGCAACGCTGTTCAGGAAGTTTGTAAGGGTGGTAGTGCGACCCGTTCCAGGATGTCCGGCAACGTAGATGTTGTAGCCAGGGGCGTCGATGTTCAGGCCAAACTCCAACGCGCCCACGGCACGGTCCTGTCCCACGGTCTCTTCTAAGGGGCCCACCTCTTCCGTGGTCTCAAAACCCAGGGAGTCCGGGTCGCAGGAAGCGGTCAGTTGCTCAGGAGGAACCTTGAGGTCTTCGAGGTTCATAAGTCCCTCTCTCAAATGGTAAGGTTGCCTAACCCTAGCAGCTTCTGCAGCTGTTCAGCAAGTCCGCACAGAGCGGACGGTAGGTTACGGATAGACTCCGCGAAGTTTGATGGACTCGGTCACCCGCCCCACGCCTAGCATCAACGCGGCCTCGCGCAGACTCACCTTCGGGGTCGTGGCCATGGCCACGACCTCATCATAGGCGTTCTTCATGATGCGCTCCAGCTTGGCCTGCACCTCTGCGAGATCCCAGAAGTAGTGCTGACGTCCCTGGATCCACTCGAAGTAGGATACGATGACGCCACCGGCGTTGGCCAGGATGTCAGGAACAACGGTAACCCCATTCTCGTTCAACATTTCGTCCGCCTCCGGCGTGGTGGGGCCGTTGGCGGCTTCGACAATGACCTTGGCCTTGACTCGTGGAGCGTTGGAGCCGGTAATCTGGTTCTCAAGGGCAGCGGGGATCAGGATGTCGCACGGCATCTCCAAGAGCTCGTCGTTGGAGATGGCATCCCCGTCACGGTAGTTTCCTAACTGACCGGTCTCTCTCTTGGCAGCAATGGCTCTCTTCACGTTGAGGCCCCTTGGGTTGTACCGCCCACCTTGGGAGTCGGTCGCTGCGATAACCCTGGCACCCATGTCGCTGAGAATGCGAGCGGCGTGAGTTCCGGCATTGCCGAACCCCTGGATAGCCACCGTTGCCCCGTCAATGGACCCACCCTGACGCCGCATCACCTCGCTTGCGATGATAGCGGTGCCCCGGCCTGTTGCCTCGTCCCTGCCCTGACTACCGCCAATGGCCAGGGGCTTGCCAGTCACCACCCCCAGGACGGAGTAACCCTTGTGCATGCTGTAGGTGTCCATAATCCAGGCCATGACCTGTGCGTTGGTGTTCACATCAGGGGCAGGTATGTCATTTTCCGGCCCAATGAAGATGGATATCTCAGAAGCAAAGCGGCGGGTCATCCGCTCCAACTCTGCCATGGACATCTCCTTTGGGTTGCATGCAACGCCCCCCTTGGCGCCGCCGAACGGAAGATCGACCACTGCACACTTCCATGCCATCCACATGGCAAGCGCTCGGACCTCTTCCAGGTTGACCCGTGGGTGGTAGCGAATTCCTCCCTTGGCAGGACCACGGGCAAGACTGTGCTGGACCCTATAGCCTTTGAACACTTTCAGGCTCCCGTCGTCCATTCTGACGGGGAAGTGGGTCGTCAGCTCCCGTTGGGGCAGGCTCAACCACTCCCGTAGACCGTCGTCCAAGCCCAGTTTGTCCGCAATGGCGTTGAACTGCGTCAGGGCAATGGCATACGCGGGGTCCTGCGGCTGCGTGGAGAGTTTTGCCGTGGAGGTCATGTCATCAGACTCCCTTCCATGGAGGGCGCGAGCAACTCCGGAGCTCTATTCTGTTTGATGTACAGGGGAACAAATAGGGAGCAGAGTGAAGGCGAAGCTATCCACCACCCACGGGACGCACAATCTCCACGATGTCACCCTGGCTGAGTATGATCTGTCCAAACTCCTCTTTGCGCAGTACGGTGCCGTTGTAGGCCACCGCAACAAACTTGGTGTCCACGCCATAGTCGCGGAGGAACTGCTCAAGAGGCGTTGGCCCCTCTAGCTCCCGAACTTTGCCATTGACGGTGAGGGTGATGATTCCTGACTTGGTATCCGACTTGGTCATTCTGCTCCCGCCGGCGGTGTTAGCCGCGTATCTTTACTCCGATATTCCTGGCATCGATGGAGGCCTGCCGCATCTCTTCGATGATGTCTCGGGCGGCCTGCCTGGGGTCGGCGGCTCCCAGGATGGCGCTGATGACGGCCGCCCCATTAGAGCCGTGCTCCATGACCTGCGCAACGTTGTCTCTGGTCACTCCGCCGATGGCAAGAAAGGGGATGGTAACTGCACCTGCTATGTGCGAAAGGAGCTCCAAGCCAGCGGGAGCAACGCCCGGTTTGGAGGCGGTGGGGAAAACTGTGCCGACGATCAGAAAGTCCGCACCCCGTTTCTCCGCCTCCTGAGCACTCTCCACTGAATGGACCGAACGTCCGATGAGGAGCTGGTCTCCCACCCGCTCCCGCACCGACTCCACGGACATGGCCTCTTCTCCAAGCTGGACGCCGTCTGCGCCACAGGCAAGGGCCACCTCTACCTGCTGGTTTACCAGGAGGAGCGCCCTGCCCTGGATAGCCTTCCGCGCCTGATGAGCTAGAGCAAGCATGTCCTCCTGGGAGAGGGCCCTCTCCCGAAGCTGAACCATGTTCACCCCGCCATCCACCGCAGACTCAATGAGCGCAGGGAGAGTCCGCTCTCTTGCATAGCTTCGCTGAGTGATCAGACACAGGATCGGCTGGGGGGGGAGTGACTTTACGCCGGCATTCATGTGCGCACAACGCCTTCCACCGGGCTGCTGGCCACGGCGTACTGCTTTTTGCCGATACGTCCCGCCTGGTAGGCCTTGCGTCCAGCCTCTACACCCAGTCTGAAAGCGTTGGCCATGAGCACCGGAACCTGAGCCTGTGCAATACCCGTGTTCACCAGGACAGCATCGGCGCCGTGCTCCATAGCAATGGCGGCGTCGGAGGGCACGCCCAGCCCGGCGTCCACAACAACCGGCACACTGGCCTGCTGGATGATGATGTCGATCTCCTCCAGAGTGTGAATTCCCTGTCCTGAGCCTATGGCCGAGCCCAGTGGCATCACGGTGGCACAGCCCAGCTCCTCCAACTGTCTGGCCAGCACCGGATCGGCGTGGATATAAGGCAGGACGGTGAACCCATCCTTGATAAGTATTTCAGCGGCTTTGAGCGTACCTATGGGATCCGGCAGGAGGTAGGTGGAATCAGGTATCACCTCCAGCTTTACCCAATCGGACAGCCCCATCTCCCTGGCCAGTCGCGCGGTGGTCACAGCCTCCTCTGGTGTCTTGGCACCTGCCGTATTGGGCAGAATGACGTAGCTGGTCCAGTCTATGTAGTCAAGTATGGTCTTTCTGTCCGGGTTGTCCAGGTCCAGGCGGCGTATAGCCACAGTGACCATCTCAGCATCCGATGCTTCGATGGAGGCGACCATCTCATCGTTGCTGCGGTGCCTTCCGGTACCGATGATGAGGCGTGACTTGAACTCCCTCCCCGCAATGACCAGAGTATCTCCCACGGCTCGCCTCCCAGCTATTCTGCTGCCCCTATCGTAAATAAAAACACCACCTCAGGATAACCCGGGCGGTGTAGATTCTCTCAATTGACCTATCCCTCCGCTGGAATTACCC
>JAPUKM010000042.1 GCA_027295645.1 Chloroflexota bacterium
CGTCGCTTAATCCAGCGGAGTGCATGCGTTGCTTGTGATGGTCGAAGTCGAAGGTCAGGCAGGTTATCGCCACGTCGAACTCGATCTTGTCATGCAGGCGCGGGTCGTCGTGAAGCATCCCCAGGCAATAGTTGACCCACACCTCAGCTGTCTGGTCATCGAGGCCGCCGGGCAGGAACGAGTTCAGGCTGGCCCGGACGTCTACGTAGGGCCGCCCACCCAAGGAGATTATCAGCGGTTCTGGGCGGACGTCTTGGTATCCGATAATGGCCCTGGCAGTCGCCCAGGCCCGGTTCCCGATCAGCCGCTGGTATAAGGACAGGGCCAGGGGGCGCGGCGCGGTGCCGATCATTTCGGCTGGATTCCAGTCCGCCATGGTGCCCAACACGGTGGTCTCGCCCGCCAACGTCGGGTGAGGGCTGATGTGAGTGTCGAGAAACTCACGGACCCGGTCCAGCTCTGCCGTAAGGTCGTCGTCGGCCAGCTGAAACTTCCGAGCTCGCCTGGGAATCGGGCGGACCTGAAATAGATAGACGAGGCCTGACCGGTCAATGCCAAACTCGATGTCTAGGGCATCAAGGTGCGTCAGCTCTTCAAGCTCGCGTGCCAACGTGACGCACGCTTGTACGTCAGGAGCAAGCTGCGCGAAGTCTGGCGTGCGGGACACATAGAGGGTATCGAGACTGGCCTCAGCGCCGGAGGTGACTGCGTCCGAGCGGCCAGAGCTGCGATCGATGTTCAGGACGTAGTACGGCGCGCCGGTTTCCATATCTCTGGTGAGCAACACACCGCTGGCGGCCAGGTTTCCTACATGGCGTTGCACCAACACCTCGTCCATGCCGTGCTCCGCCCGCCCATTTGTGGTGTAGCTGCTTACTACTTCGTTCACGCCTGCGGACAGGCGGTCCTTGTGGCCCACCGGAACGTCGAGCACACTTTTGAAGCGTCCCGCACCCGACTCGTCCAGACCATCTTCCGCATGAGCGCTGCTGCGCACGACGACGTGTGTAGTCCCGAAGGTCTGTTGAATCTTTGCGATAATGGGCGCTGGAGCGCTCGACCAGTCGGCTACACTAAACCGGACTTGCTTCAGCACCACAGCGCTCTGGATCAGAGGGGCTACCTGTTCAAGCGTCCGGCCTTTTCCGCCGAAGACCGTCCGCGCCGTTGCGATGGGATCATACAGAGGCGCTGCGAGCGTATCCAGGCTAACGGATTGCAGTGGCAGTCCCTCGCTCTCCATGGCCGAGAGCCACTGCTCCAGGTCAGCGCCAGGGTCGCGTTCGATGACATTACGCGCCGATGCAAGTGCCTCCGCAACCTGCGCCGCAGGCAACGCGACCAGACCGGCAAAACTTTGCTCAGAGCCGTTGGTGTAGTAGCCGGCGGAGGCACCCTGTGCTGCACCCACCAACCGCTGGAGCGCTTCCGGCACGCATATAGTGCTGGCCCGGATGACTAGACATTCGGACTGGTCGGCGGGGAGAGCGAGTAGCAGTCCAGCCAGCTCGCCTTCTCGCTGCCAGTTACCTTGGAAGCGGTAATCCAAGTTGGGATAGCGCTGGATCACCTTCTGGATGTGGTAACCGCCGACGTACGTAATGTGATTAACGCCACAGCTGGATAGAGAGTGAAGCACCCAGTCCAGGACAGTGCGGCTGGATTCCACAGCTTTCAAGGAGGCGGGAGCGCTGCGCGCGTTGTCCAGGCGCCGAATTCCTCGAGTGGAGTCAATAATCACAGCGCGAATCGCGTTTTCTGTCACACCGGGCGTATCGGCGCTCGCTGTAATTCCTATGGCAGTCTTCTCGCTACGCATGCTTCTCCATGGAGTTCGTACCGATCTGTCGTCCCAGCGCCCTTGTCGGAGGAGCGGTGAGTCTTCCGGCCCCACGTATGTTGGCGATTCGTTCAGTGCTCATATCACCGCTGGGACTCGCTCGAAGCGAGATATGGAATCGATCACCCGTTGAGCGAGCGCTTTCGGGGTGTCGGCATCTTCCAGGCTTAACATAATGTCCGGCGATTCGGGCGCATGCCAGGGAATGTCAACCTCCACACTGCGCCCAGCCGTGCCGTCGTAAAGCTTCTCTGCATCGCGGCACCTCACGGGCTCGACGGACACCTCCAAATACACCTCGTGGTAGTTCTGAAGGTTCTTGCGGTTCCAGGCCAGGAGCTCCGGGTTGGAATAGAGGGCCGCAACCAGCACCACGAACCCTTGCTCGGAGAGCGTCTTGGCCAGTTTCTGCAACCGCTTGATCTGAACGATGCGGTCCTCCTCGCTACCCCCCAGACCATCACCCCTGACCTGGCCGACGGTTTCCCCGTCGATGAGCACCACTTCGGACATGCTGGGCTTGAGAAGGCTCCGAAGGGCGTCACAGAGGGTGGCGTTGTGTGAACCCGACAGGCCGATGACCCAGATAACCCTGTTGTCGGCCTCTCCGCGTGCAGCCTCCGCCTTGACGGCCGCTGGCCCCCCATTTTGGCCCGGGTCTTTGATCACCGAGTGCCTGCTGACTCGACGCA
>JAPUKM010000043.1 GCA_027295645.1 Chloroflexota bacterium
GGCTGGCGGCCTGAGCGCACGGTCACCGCGGCCATGGTCAAGGCCACCCACGACAAGTACAGCGGACAAAGCACAACACAAGCATCAGATGTTCTCGGCCCTGGGAATAAGTGGATAGAGTACCAAGAGTACGACAATGCCGCTGAGTCGAACTACGAGTGGCCATGGTTGATACCGACGGACCTCACAGAGGCCGGGCGTCTGCTGGACCTGGCCGGCTTCCCGCTGGTGAATGGCACCAGGTTCGAGATCAAGATGAACAAATATGCCTGCGAGACAGGCGCCGTGTGTCTGGAGCAGGCCGATGCGGTCGCCGCCGGCTGGGAAGCGATCGGCGTTAAGACGACGCTGCTCACCGAGGAGTATGGCGCGGTTGTTGTTCCTCGAATGAGGGACCGCACGCAGCCTTGGCCCGTGGTCAAGAACTGCAGCGTCGAGACGGCCAACTACCCCTTCGACTGGCCTCCTCCCTCCGCTGACAGCACGTTCAGCCGGCCAGCCTGGGGCTGTTCCTTCGAGAACAAGTTCTTGGACTACATGTACATGGAGATCAACGGTGAGAGGGACAAGGCCAAGCGCGAAGACCTCCACCTTGACATGGTCGACTACTACTACTACTGGCAGCTCTACAGCGGAATGGTCCAGCCGCCTCGAGGAGTAGCGGGCAACCCTAAAACGATCGAATCCTGGAAGTCGCGTTCCACAGCATCGGGCTTCTGGGGTAGGCCACAGCACATTATCCCCGTCAGATAGGGAGACCCCAATGGAGGAGAGGGGTCACGTCCCCTCTCCTCCACGTAATCGCATCGCGGGGCGGCTCGACGACGAGCGCCCTGCGGATGTTTCTACCTGCCAGTTGAGGCCAGCAAGGCCCAGCCCCAAGAGATCCATAAGAAGGCTCGGTTTGACGCTATGGCTCGATTCTTAGTCAGAAGAGTGATCTCGATCATCATCTCTGTGATCGGGGCTACTGTAATCATATTCACCCTGACCAGGTTCGGCCCCGATCCGGTAGACCTCTACCTGGGAGATACCCAGGTTGAGGTCACCGAAGAGTACATCGATATGATTCGGGCGTACCTGGGGACGGACAAATCGTTGCCGGAGCAGTACGGACTATGGGTCTGGCACCTTCTACAGTTCGACATGGGCGAGTCCATAGGCACCCGGAGGCCAGTGAGTGAGATAATCCGCATCCACATCTGGACGACTCTAAAGCTGGCTATGGGCGCATGGATATTTGCCGTCGTCGTCGGCTCCAGCATGGGGGTGCTGTCGGCGGTCAAACGCGGTCAATTCTGGGACTACTTCGGCCGCATGTTCGCGCTATTCGGGCAGGCGACCCCTCAGTTCTGGACCGGCGTTATGGCGATACTGCTGTTCGCGGTGATACTCGGCTGGTTCCCCGCCGGCACGCTTGGCAGTCAAGAGGGGTTTCCCCTGGCGTGGAGCAACCTAAAATACTGGATACTGCCATGTATCGTTCTTGGTTGGCCGGCATCGGCGGGCATCATGCGTCTGACACGCTCCTCGATGCTCGAGACACTCGATTCGGAGTACATCAAGCTTGCCCGCGCCAAGGGTGTGGGCAACATGACCATCATATGGAAGCACGGCTTACGTAACGCGGTTATCCCGCCGTTGACGTCGGCCCTGGTTCTCCTCGCCGACTACATGAATGGTGCGTTGGTCGTGGAGATAATCTTCTCACTACCGGGAATAGGAACGGTGGCGCTCAATCAGGCGGTCTATGACAATGACTGGCCGCTCCTGGCGGGCACCGTGTTCGTCTTTATTGGCATCTACGTCACCTTTGCATTTATTGCGGATATCGCGTACGCGATCATAGATCCGCGGATCCGGTACACCTAGGGGATAGCCGATATGCAGATGTCACAGATAGAACGAGACCTCCAGGGAATTCGTGATGATCCGCCCGTAATCCGAGAGCTCGTGGCTGCGTGGAGATTCACGAGACGCTATCCCTCGTTGCCCATAGCCATACTTTCCGTCCTCATTTTCATAGGTATATTCGCTCCTGTGCTCGCACCGCATAGCGAGAGAGCGGGCGGCATCCGCGATCGGCATCTACCTCCGGCGTGGGCAGTTCTTGATGATGGGTTCTCGGTTAAGGTCGGCGATATGAACCATGTCCTCGGTACGGACCACGCCGGACGCGACGTCATGTCCCGCCTGTTCTATGGCGCACGTATTTCGTTGGTGGTCGCTGGCATTGCACTGACCAGCGGCTTCCTGATAGGCACCTCGATGGGCATTACCAGCGGTTTCGCCGGAGGATGGTGGGATGAAGTCGTAACCAGGATTGTAGACATATTCGCGGCGCTGCCGTTCCTGATGATGGCGCTGGTGGCTACAATGATGTTCGGACAGAGCCTCAAGTTGCTCTTGGTGTTGATGGCGCTGCTTGCATGGGTCCCGTTCGTGAGGGTGACTCGAGCCCAGACGCTGGTGATAAAAACCGAGCCCTACGTAGACCTGGCCCGCGTTGCGGGGTGCTCTACCCCGCGAATTCTCATCCGGCACATTCTGCCCGGGGTGTTGAGCACCGCGGTCGTGATAGCGACGTTGAGCGTCGGGTCGCTGATCCTGGCAGAAGCGGCGTTGAGCTTCCTTGGGGCGGGAGTCCCTTCACCGACGCCCACGTGGGGCGCTATGGTCCAGGAGGGTAGGAACTACCTCACTACAGCCTGGTGGCCGACCGTCTTCCCTGGCGTGGCCATTTTCATGACTGTGATGTCGCTGAATTTCACGGGCGACTGGCTCCGGGATCGGCTGGATCCGCGTCTCAGGCAGTTGATGGACTAGCGCCGCTAGATTCGCTGATCTGGACTCTGGGTCCTTTGGGAGTTGGACCGCCGTGGGTTGTCGTGGGTCCTAGACCTCCCGGTATCGTAATGCCCGATAGAGGTAGAGAGCCGCAGCCGCGACATTCCCGCCGAGCACGGCCCCAGAGATCATGCTGGCAAGCATGTGGCTGATGGAAAAGACCGGCACCCTTAAGGCCCCTTGCACCAAGGCGTAGTGTGTCTCGACC
>JAPUKM010000044.1 GCA_027295645.1 Chloroflexota bacterium
CCAGGTCCACCGGCCCCTGGAGGTGAAAGGGATTGCGGGCGTTGACCCGCTCCAGCACCTCGACTCTGGGGTCATCGCGGAGGCGCTGGTGGATCTGGCCGTAGCCCACGTCCAGGGCGACGGATCCGGTAAGGTCAAGGCCGAACTCTTGTAGAGCATGAGCCAGTTTGACGCCGCCCCGCCCCACGTAAGGCGGCGGCGGTGCAAGGCGGATATCTGCGGTGGCGTCGACGAGGGCGCCCGCCTTGTCGATGCGGCTTCCCCCTACAGTGACCTGGCCGGCCATCAGGAGGGCGCGGGCTTTCACCAGGCTGACCGCCAGGCCGCGCTCCACCAGCAGGCGGTCTATGCGTTGCCTGGTTGGTTTGGGGCTGTGAGGTGGCATTTTGAATGGTCGTGGGGTGGCTCGCTTCGCTCAGGATGGCATGCTACATGGCCGGGGATTGGCCGGCAAACCGGAGCTGCTTCGTTGACACACTTTGGAGGCTGGATTTATACTCAGTGGCACATTATCTCTCCACGTCCACGAAATGCCTAAAAGAACGTACCAACCCAAGAAACGCCGCCGAGCGCGGGTCCATGGCTTTCGCTCAAGGATGAGTACGCCGGGTGGACGCCAGGTTCTTCGCAGGCGGCGGCTCAAGGGAAGGGCGCGTCTGGCGCTCTAGTCCGCTGCCTTCCAAAGAGTCTCCTATTCAACAACGCTCTGAACAGCCCCTGGGCCGCGACCGGCGTCTCAGGAGAACCAGGGAGTTTGCAGCTGTACGTCAAGCCGGCAGGAGCTGGGTCAATGAGCTTCTGGTCCTGCGGATCGCCGGCAATGAGACGGGGCTCTCGCGAGTGGGGTTCTCCATAAGCCGGCGGGTGGGCAAGGCGGTCATACGCAACAGGGTGAAGCGAAGGCTCAGAGAGATCGTTCGCCAGCGAGATATTGCGGGAAGCCTGGATGTTGTGATCACAGCCCGTGTGCCCGCTGCCCAGGCCAGCTACCGAGAGTTGGAGTGGGCGGTTGATCAGTTACTGAAGAGGGCGGGGCTGCCTGCACCTCCGAAAGGGTGAAGGCAACCTATTAGCAAGGTTATGGTATGAAACGAGCAGTGCTCCGTCTGATACGTCTGTATCAGACGGTCCTTTCACCGTACTGGCCCGGGACGTGCCGGTATACGCCCAGTTGCTCCCACTACGCCCAGGAGGCGGTGGAGCGGCTGGGCCCCTGGAGGGGTAGTCTGCTGGCGCTGCGGCGCCTGCTGCGGTGCCGTCCCTTTGGCGGCTCCGGCTATGACCCGGTCCCCCATTCCGAGGACACACCGGCTCCGGACGACCACGGCGCTGGAGAGGCCGGGACGGCCACCACTCGCAATATGACTGTAATTCGATGAAGGTAGCGCTCTTTGTCCTTGCGGTCACGGCCTCCCTCCTGCTGGTGGGATGCGCGGGCGCGAGGTTCACCACCAAGGGAGGCTGGTCCAGCCCGGTGGTCTACGAGTCCGAAGAGGGGCGGAGGGTTATCTACGTGGGCAGCCAGGAGGGGCGGCTGCTGGCCCTGGACAGCCTGGGCGGCCTTCTGTGGAGCTTTCCCGATGTGACCATAGACGAGTCACCTCTTGGACGCGTGCTGTACGGAGCGCCGGCGGTGGACGGAGAGCGGGTGTACTTCGGGACCTACTCCGGGGAGCTGTATGCCCTGGATGCCCAAACGGGAGAGAGGGCGACGGAGTGGAGCGTCAACCCGATTGTTGTTGATGAAGGCCATATCATCGGCGCGCCCACGCTGGCTGGGGAGGAGCAGTGCTTTGGCCAAACGCGTGGGGCGGTGGAGGGGGATGTGCTTGTGGTGGGCTCCTCCAGCGGGAGCGTGTACGCCTTCTGTGCGGCGGACGGCTCGCCGGTGTGGCGGGCCGAGACCCGGGGAGAGGTGTGGGGGTCTCCCGTGGTGTCCGACGGCACCGTGTATGTGGGCTCGCAGGACGGGCACATGTACGCGATATCGCTGGCCAGCGGCACTCCACGGTGGCCCCAGGCGTTCAAGGCGGGGGGCGCTATTGTGGCCCAGCCGTGGGTGGCGGACGGCAAGGTGTTCTTCGGGGCGCTGGACGGGAAGGTGTACGCCCTGGATGCCGAAAGCGGTGGCCCCGTCTGGAGGAAGCCGTTCGACGGCGGGAACTGGTTCTGGGCCGGTGTGATCAGCGATGGTGAGAAGCTCTACGCAGTGACCGTAAAGGGGAAGGTTGTTGCGCTGGACGGGGACACCGGCATCAAGCGGTGGGAGACGAATCTGAACGCGATGGTCATCTCTTCGCCCGTGCTTGTCCAGAAGCAGGGAGGGGTGCGGCTGATGGTGGCGACCAAGGAGGGCGAAATCGCCATACTCCGTACCGAGGCTGGTGAGGAGGACGGCGGACGCATACCGATCAGCGATGCCGAGAACAAACAGGTAAAGCTGAAGGCGCCGCTGGTCGTTTCCGAGAGCATGGTGTACATCAACACGATGGACCCGTGGACAACGCAGGTGGTGGACTTGAATACGGGTGGCAACGCCACCTGGATATGCCCGCCTTCGTGCGATAGGATAGGGCGGTAGGCATGGGTGTTATCTGGAATGCCGTGATCCTGAGCCCCATGATCAACGTCCTGGCGGTGCTGTACGCGGTGCTGCTCCACAACTTCGGCCTGGCCATCATTGTCTTCACGCTTCTGGTGCGGCTGGCCACCCTGCGCCTGACGCAGCGCCAGCTCCGCTCCACACGGAAGATGCAGGAGATTCAGCCCAAGATCCAGGAGATCCGGCGTAAGTATCCGAACGACAAGCAGAAGGCGTCCCAGGCGCAGATGCGGATGATGAAGGAGGCGGGGGTCAATCCTATTGGGTGTCTTGGCCCGATGGTGATCCAGTTCCCCATCTGGATAGGGCTGTACCAGTCGATCATTTCGCTGCTGCCCACCAGCCCGGAGGCGCTGGCGCGTCTCTCGCAGCACCTGTATACCTGGCTGCCCTTTGTGGATACGCTGGTGCCCCTGAACCGGTCGTTCCTGGGGCTGGACCTGGGCCTGGAGGTGAGCAAGCACGGTTTTATGGTCACTGTTCTCATGCCGGTGCTGGTTGGCGCTTCCATGTGGGCGCAGCAGAAGATGACGGCCATGCCCTCAATGGACGCCCGAACGGAGTCCACCAACCGGATGATGCTGTGGATGATGCCCTTCATGTTCGGCTTTTTCACCCTGCAGTTTCCCGCGGGGCTGGCCCTCTACTGGGTGGCGTCCGCGGCGATTGGTATAGTCATCCAGTACCGTATCACCGGCAGTTGGGGCAACCTGTTCCCCTCCAGCCGGAAAGCGCCCCCTGAGGCTGCTACTCAAGGCGTCGGCCAGGGGAAACCTGCCGACGAGGGTTCCAAGGAGGAGCCAGAAGATGGACAAAGTGGAGATGACCGGCAAAACCGTCGAGGAGGCGGTCGAAATCGCCCTGCTGGAGCTAGACGCCGACCGCGGGGAGGTCGCGGTCGAGGTCGTTAGCCGGGGGAAGGCGGGGCTGTTCGGGCTCAGATCGGAGCCGGCCAAGGTGCGGGTCACCCGGCTGGCGGATAGTGGGTCTGTGGCCGCTCGGGGGATGGGGGTGCTCTCCACCCTTTTCGGCGCTATGAATGTGGATGCGTATCCGACCATCCGCTCAGAGGGGGATGGGGAGAACTGGCCGGTGATAGACGTTGCGGGTGAGGACTCCGGGCTGCTCATCGGCAAGCGTGGAGAGACGCTCCGGGCGTTGCAGTTTGTTGTGAATATGGTCCTTAGCCGCCAGGTGCAGGGAGACTCCCATCTGATTATTGATGTGGAGCGGTACCGGGAGAGACGTGCGAAGTCTGTGGAGGCGCTGGCGACGCGGGTGGCTGAACGGGTGGTCTCCACGGGGAGCTCCGTTACGCTGGAGCCGATGTCACCGGCGGAGCGGCGTGTGGTCCACATGACGCTGGCGGAGCACCCTGAGGTGACGACGGAGAGCGATGGGATTGGTGAGAACCGCCGTGTGACGGTGATGCTACGGTAGCGCTGCGGAGGCGAATTGGTGGGGATTACCTATGTTGTCCCCTTGACTCATGATGGCGGCACTGCTATAGTTTTTCCGTATGAAGAGGCTGATGCGCATATAGCAAGCACAAGAGCCTATGTCATAGGGCGGCGGCCTGGCGACTGAAGGCCGCCGTTTTCTGTACTTTAACAAGGGAATAGAGGAATAGCCGAGTCAGTTCTGTCCGGTCTTTAATGTGGGTCAAGCTAATAAGGGCTTGCGGCGGATGCCTTGGCGTCAAGGGCCGAAGAAGGGCGTAGCAAGACTGCGATAAGCCTCGGTGAGCCGTCTAGCTGGCATAGCCGGGGATTCCCGAATGGGGGAACCCCTCCGACTAAATGTCGGAGACCCCTACCTCAACCCTTAGGGTAGGGGGGGTAAGCAGGGGAACTGAAACATCTAAGTACCCTGAGGAAAAGTAATCAACCGAGATTCCCTTAGTAGTGGCGAACGAACGGGGAAGAGCCCAAACCTGAGAGGCTTCACGGCCTGGGAGCCCATGTCTCTTGGGGGTTGTAAGGCGCGTCTGTTCCGATCCCAGTAGGAACAAGGAGTAAGAAACCTCTGACCTAGCTGAAGGTCCCTGGAAAGGGCCGTCATAGAGGGTGATAGCCCCGTAGGCGAAAAGAAAGAGACTCTCGGTGTGACCTTGAGTACCACGGGACACGGGAAATCCCGTGGGAAGCAGGGGGGACCACCCTCCAAGGCAAAATACCCTTGGCGACCGATAGTGAACAAGTACCGTGAGGGAAAGGTGAAAAGCACCCCAGACGGGGAGTGAAATAGATCTGAAACCGCAAGCCTACAGACCGTCGGAGGTTCAATTCGTTGGACTGACGGCGTGCCTATTGAAGAATGAGCCGGCGAGTTGCTGGGCGTGGCGAGGTTAACTCCGTTGTCGGAGGGAGCCGTAGCGAAAGCGAGTCCGAATAGGGCGTCCAGTCGCGTTCAGCAGACCCGAAACCGGGTGAGCTACCCATGGTCAGAGTGAAGCCCCGATAATCTCGGGGTGAAGGCTCGAACCCGTTGATGTTGCAAAATCATGGGATGAGCTGTGGGTAGAGGTGAAATGCCAATCGAACCCGGAGATAGCTGGTTCTCCCCGAAATGCATTTAGGTGCAGCCTCGAATGATAACTTGGGGAGGTAGGGCACTGGATGGATAAGGGGGCGTGAG
>JAPUKM010000045.1 GCA_027295645.1 Chloroflexota bacterium
TTGCCAACGCGCCCGGTGGCAGCGGTCAGGGCCTTCAGGAGCAGGTCCGCGTTGAACATCACCGCCCATACCGCCGACGCCACCATGAAGATGCCGGCGATGAACATCACGTCGAAGTCTCCGTCGAGGTCGCCGGTGATACCCCTGAAGGTGTCGGGGGGTAGCGCCCACATGACAAGTATCCCCACTCCTATGGCGGTAAAGGCGATACGGTCTCTCACCTCCGGCCGCAATGACGTGCGCTTCAGGGCCGTTCGCAGCATGAGGCCAAGCCCCAGGATCATCAGCGAAACGCCGCCGCCGAAGAGGGAGTCCCGCTCCGGGATGCTGCCGCTAGCAACGCCAACGGCCACCAGAAGGCCAAGAAGGAAGGTGAGCCATCCGCGGAGGAGGTACGGCCACGCGAAGCGGAACACCCCGACTACTATATCCACAATCCAGATGGGAAAGATGACCACCCAGAGAACCGCAAAAAGCCAGCTCTGCACTAGCCTTCCAAACCGCCTACGCACCGCGAACCTGACACCTCTGATAAGAAAAAGCACAGGCCGGAATTGCGCCTTTCGCAGGTAGTTCAGCCTGGTGCGGAACGGAGGCTCTTCCGAGGGGAGCAAAGTCTCCGGCAGGCCCCGGATGGCCATGACGATGTTGAGACGGCTCACGCGGTAGGCGGAGAAGAGTATGGTGCCGAAGGTGATGACCATACCCAGGCAGTAGGCGACGATGGCACTGCGGACGGTGAAGTGGGTTACGATCCGGAAGTCGGCGTCGAAGGTGGCTATAATCCTGTTTATCACCAGCACGATGAGGGCGCTCACCAGCAGTCCGAGGACGACCCCCACGGCGGCGGACACCAGGGCGTAGGCCGTGCCCTCGAAGAGGAACATCTTCACCAGGTGGCTCCGCTTGGCCCCCACAGCGCGGGTCATGCCCATCTCAGACCTTCTGGCCGCCGCCAGCATGACGAAAATGAGGAAGATGAGCAGGACGCCAACCATGATGGAGAAGAGGCTCATGATCAGGAAGAGGCTCGTGGTCGCGCTCCCCGCGTCGTCCGCGATGCTGAGGGCATCGTGCTTGAAATCGAAGACCTGGAACTCTCTCAGGTCCCGGAACAGGGTGCTGGCCTCCAGACCCGCCTCTCTGAGAGCCTCCAGTCGTGCTGAAGACGAACCCTCCTCTACGGGAAGGTCGCCGCGAATATTGAGGATATCCAGGAGCTCGTCGGACACGTCCTCGTCGGCCAGGAGGCTGATGAGCTCGTCGCTCAGCTCATCCCGTTCGAGCTCCGTCCGCAGACTCGATAGATCCCTCTTCAGATCGCCTTCCAGGACGCTCTGCCGCCTCTCAAGCGCCGTGAGCACAGGCTCCTGGTTCAATAGCTCTTTGAGTTGAGACGCCACCTCCCGGTCGGCGAAGAGCACCCGTAGCTCGCGGGTCACCTCCTCGCTCAGCCTCTCTCCGGCCACCTCGTCTCCCCGGTTGGAGACCACGATCAGGTTGACCCGGCTGGCCCTGTCGAACAGAGCCTGGGCCGGCTCCAACGGGAGGATCAAGGTAGACCCAAACCCGGCCAGTCCACCCCTCTCCACCACTCCCCGAACCTTCAGAATGTGCGATTCTTCGCCGATAACAACCCGCAGGTCGTCCCCAGCCTCGGCATCCAGCTCCTTGGCCGCTCTGTCGTTGAGGTAGGCCTCGCCCGGTGCCAGGCTCTCCAGGCGGACCTCTCCGCCGGAGGTCAGCGTGAAGGCGCCGAAGCCCTCCATGCGGGCCGGATCGATGCCCACGACCCTCATCTGCCCTTCGCTCAGGGAGGTCCGCAGGTCCACGGTGGGCGCTGTTTCGGCAAGCTGCGCGGTCAGGCCGTCGATCGTGTCCAGACCGGCCAGGTCCCGCTCTATCTGCTCGAACCGCTCGAAGGGGACGTAGGAGCTGCTGCCGAGACTATCCTCGGCACCGGCACGGGAATACACGAGGATCTCGTCTATGTGGCCCAGGCCCTTCAGCGTCTCGCTGCGAATGGAGAAGCTGATGGTGTCACCGGTGCCCAGGGCCGCGGACATGAT
The DNA here is from genome assembly GCA_027295645.1 of Chloroflexota bacterium. Lineage (GTDB taxonomy): Bacteria > Chloroflexota > Dehalococcoidia > Lucifugimonadales > JAPUKM01 > JAPUKM01. The sequence continues at coordinate 2,070 of JAPUKM010000045.1, forward strand.
GACGGTGCTGAGCATGACGCCGACGATGATGAGGATGGTCTGGGCCCACCTGCGAGGGATGTTACGCAGGCCCAGCTTGGCCATAACGCGGTTCCGAACGGCGAGCAGGACGACGACAGCCAGCCCTCCAATGAAGGTGGCGAGAAGGAACAGCATGATGCCGTTCATGGAGAGGCCGAATAGCTCTTCCATCAGATACCCGCTAGGTTGCCGTCTCCGTCTGCTCAGTGGACGGTTCTATAGATCTGGGGCCGGAGCCGGAGCCGGGGCCGGCGCCATCATCCACGATCCGCCCGTCTCTCATGCGGACGATACGGTGGGCCTGATCTCCCACCTCCTGGGAGTGGGTCACCAGCACGAAGGTCTGCGTATTGGTACGGTTCAGCTCAACCATCAGATCGACGATCTCCTGCGCTGTCTCGCTGTCCAGGTCGCCGGTGGGCTCATCGGCCCAGACGATGGCCGGGTCGTTGACCAGGGCACGGGCGATGGTGACGCGCTGCCGCTGGCCCCCTGAAAGCTCCGCAGGCTGGTTATGCACCCTGTCGGCAAGTCCCACCCTGTCCAGCATATCTATCGACCTCTTCCGAGCCTCAACGGCCTTTACTCCGGAGACCAGGAGCGGCATCTCGACATTCTCCACGGCGCTCAGAACGGGAAGGAGATTGTAGAGCTGGAACACGAAGCCCATCTTCCGCGCCCGGTAGTCGCTCCGCTCATCGTCGGGGAGGTCGTGCAGCACCTGGCGGTCGATCAGCACCTGTCCGGCGTCGATCTCGTCAAGGCCGGAGAGGCAGTTGAGCAGGGTGGTCTTGCCGCAACCGCTAGGGCCCATGATGGCGACCATCTCGCCCCGCTTGACATACAGGTCGACTCCACGCAATGCATGGACCTCCACCTTCCCGGTGTCGTAGGTCTTCTGTATCCCCTGAGCCGCGATGATCAGGTCTTCCATCAAGCACTCCCCCAGCCTGAGAGCTTCCTTATAGTAGTTGAATTGAGGGCAGGGTATCAGTCTAGTCTAGCAGTGAGATGAGCCTTGAGTCCCAATCAGGGGTAGGCAATAAGACCCAGACACGACCCCCACACAGCCAGCGGGCCCGCGGTAATGGTGTCTGCGTCTTCGGCATCGATTGGTGCTGAGGCTGTATGAGGAAGGAGGGGGCATCCTCTAGAGGACGCCCTTCTCCTTCATTCCCGCGATGGCTTTGGCGTCATAGCCAAGGCTCTGCAGTATCTCTTCGTTATCCTGCCCCACGTCCGGCGCCGGCCGGTTTTTGTCAGCCCCATTCCCACGCATCCGCACCGGGAAGTTGACCTGGCGCACCGGGCCAAACCCGGCATGCTCGTAGGAGTCCACCAACCCACGCCCCTCTGCATACTTGCTGTGGACCACCTGGTCTATCGTATAGCCCGGCACCACCGGCACATCCGCGTCACCCAGCAGCTTGATCCACTCGTCCAGAGGCTTCGTCTTGAACCGGGTGTTCATCTCCTTCTCCAGCTCCGGGTCGTCGGTGCCGTAGTCAACGCTGATCTTCCAGTCCCCACGCTCCAGCCAGTCTTCACGGCCCACCGTACGGCAGAAGTTCTGCCAGAACTTC
>JAPUKM010000046.1 GCA_027295645.1 Chloroflexota bacterium
CCATGCTCTTCAGGTCGATGATGACGGCAGGCTGCTCGGAGACCGTGCCGCCCATGACACCGGTGCCGCCGCCGAAAGGGACGATGGGCGTGCGGTACCGGCGGGCCAGCCGGACGGTGTGCGCCACCTCCTCCGTGGAGCGAGGCTCCACAACGACTGCGGGGTGCTTCCAGGCCGAGGAGGGTGGGTTGTGATAGGCCCGGGCGGGGTTCAACGCATCGGCGGAGTGGAGCTCACGGGTGTGGGGGTCAGTGTGGACCGCCGACTCGCCGAGGGCCTGGCGCAGGTGGGATAGGAGCGCTTGGTCCATGCCGGCCGGAGCCTCACGAGCCGTCGGGCTGCCTGAAGCGCCAGGTGGCCCCGTCAGGGCCGTCCTCTACGGCGACGCCCATCTGAGTGAGCTTGGTCCGAATGTCATCGGCGACGGCGTACTGATTGGCCTCTCGAAGCTGCGAGCGGACATTGACCAGCAGCTCGATAAAGGGCCCGGCGGCCACCATGTCATGTGAGCCGGATGCGGCGAAGGTGAGGCCGAGGACTCCGCCAAGCTCCTTGAGCAGCGCCTGCGCCCCGGCAACGCCCACGCCGGCTTCCCGCTGCCGGTTGATCTCCCGGGCCAGGTCAAAGAGGGTGGCCAGCGCCCTGGGTGTGTTGAGGTCGTTGTCCATGGCCTCGTCGAACCGCTGACGGTACTCTTCAACGGGGAGCCCGCTCTCCGGGGCGGCAGGGACCGGATCGAGGGCAAGGCGCATCCGCTCCGCGGCCCGCTCCTGGGCCACGAGCTCCTCCTCGCTGTAGGCACGCGGGCTGCGATAGTGAGCGGAGAGGAGGAAGAGGCGTATGGCGTCAGGGTGGTGGTTTGCCAGTGCGTCACGGCAGCTCACGAAGTTTCCGAGGTGGCGGGTCATCTTCTCCTCTTCGCTCTCGGTGGCGAGAAGGAACCCGTTGTGGACCCAGAAACGGACGAATGGGGACTTGCCGGTGTAGCCCTCAGACTGGGCAATCTCATTCTCGTGGTGAGGGAAGACCACGTCCTGGCCGCCGCCGTGGATATCGAGTTGGTCGCCGAGCAGGCCGAGGGACATGGCGGTGCATTCTATATGCCAGCCAGGCCGTCCAGCGCCCCACGGGGTGGGCCAGGAGGGCTCGCCCTCGCTGGAGGACTTCCAGAGGGTGAAGTCCATGGGGTCCTCTTTACGGGGGTCGATCTCGATCCGTGCGCCCGCCTGCATGTCTTCCAATGAGCGCTTGGAGAGCTCCCCGTAGTTGGGAGAGCTGTGTACACGGAAGTAGACGTCGCCGTCGACTGCGTAGGCGTGTCCCTTATCGATCAGCTTCTGGATGATCTCGACCATGTGGTCGATGTTCTCCGTGGCCCTGGGGTAGTGATGCGCCCGCTGGACGTTCAGTTCACCCATCTCCTGATGGAACCGCTGGATGTAGTGCTCCGCCAGGTCTCCGATGGTGCGGCCCTGCCGGTTCGCCTCGTTTATGATGCGGTCCTCGATATCGGTGAAGTTCTGGACATGGCGGACCCGGTAGCCGCGGTATTCCAGGTAGCGTCGCAGCACGTCGAAGACGACGAAGGAGAGGGCGTGGCCGACGTGGCAGGGGCCGTAGAGGTTGGGGCCGCAGACGTACATTGTCACCTCCTCTCCCGAGGGGGTGAACTCCTGCCTGGTGGCGGTGCGGGTGTCGAACAGCTTCACGAGATGGCTTCTATAGCTACTACAGCGTGGGCGGCGATCCCTTCGCCTCTCCCGGTAAGGCCCAGACCGTCCGTGGTTGTGGCCTTGATACTCACTGAGTCGACGGCGACCTGGAGGGCGGCGGCGACGTTCTGGCGCATCGTGGGAATATGGGACGCCATAGGTGGACGCTCGGCGACAATTGTAGCATCCAGGTTTGCCGTCCGCCACCCGTTCTCCCGAAGCAACCGGGCCACGTTGGCCAGCAACGACAGGCTATCGGCGTCCTTGTAGCGGGGGTCGTCCGGGGGGAAGTGGGTCCCGATGTCGCCGAGGGCGGCGGCACCGAGAAGGGCGTCAATAATAGCGTGTGCGACTACATCGCCGTCGCTGTGGCCCGCAAGCCCCCGGTCATGGGGGACGGTGACGCCGCCCAGGACCAGGGGGCGTCCCTCCACGAGGGCGTGGACATCGACGCCGGTCCCCACCCTCAAACGGGGGCCTCCCCACGGTGGCGGAGGACCGCCTCAGCCATGAGGAGGTCCTCCGATGTGGTCACTTTGATGTTGGCCTGGGAGCCGGTGTAGAGATGCACCGGACGCCCCAGCCACTCCACCAGGGCGGCGTCGTCGGTGGCAGTGGCATCGACCTGCCTATGAGCCTCCCGAAGGGTCTCCGACGGGAAGACCTGCGGGGTCTGGACGGCCCATATGCCCTCTCTATCAACTGTTGAGGTCACACGGCCTTCGCTGTCGGCGCTTTTCAGGGTATCGTGGACGGGTACGGCGGCGACGGCTGAGCCCCACTTGCGAGCCTCCTCCAAACCCCGTTCGACAAGCTCCGGCTCCACGCAGGGACGTGCTCCATCATGGACGACGACCCAGTCGCAGGGGGAGAGCGCCTGGAGGCCCAGGCGCA
>JAPUKM010000047.1 GCA_027295645.1 Chloroflexota bacterium
TTGCCCCTGGCTGCCAGCGCCTGGACTAGGCCTCTTCCCACAAACCCGGTGGCGCCCGTGACGAGAATCAACTTGTCCGCCTGTCTCCCACGATTCCGATTGGTGATGAGAGGGAGCGTAGCAAAGGGTATATGCGGTGTCAACGAAGTCGCGGTTGCCCCTGAGCGGCGAATGCCGTGGCAACCGCCGCCATCCCCCGCATTTTCCCATCGCCGCCTCTTGGCGGTTCTCTTGTCGGGCCGTCTACAATATGCTAGGCCTAGCTCATGTTCACACACCTCCACGTTCACACGGAATACAGCCTGCTGGACGGCCTCAGCCGTATCGGGCCGCTGGTACAGCGGACCCAAGAGCTGGGCATGGACAGCCTGGCCATCACGGACCACGGCGCTCTCTATGGGGCCATCGAGTTCTACACCGAGTGCCAGAACGCCGGCATCAAGCCGATCATCGGCTGCGAGGTCTACGTGGCCCAGGGCAGCCGCCACTCCAAGACCCCTGCCGATAAGAGCCCCTACCACCTGACCCTGCTGGCCACGGACAACACCGGGTATCAAAACCTTCTTCAGCTGGTCACCAAGGCGCACCTGGAGGGGTTCTACTACAAGCCCCGCATCGACCATGATCTGCTTGAGGCCCATCACAAAGGGATCGTGGCCCTGTCGGGATGCCCCAGTGGTGAGATACCGCGGCTCCTTCTGGAGGGCCAGGAGGCGGAGGCAAGGAAGCAGGCGCTGTGGTACAAGGAGGTGTTCGGGGACTACTACCTGGAGATACAGCGGCACGAGCACGTCCCGGACCTGGACCGCATGAACAGCGCGCTGGTCCCCTTGAGCAGGGAGCTGGACATCCCGCTGGTGCTGACCAACGACGCCCACTACGTGGACCGCCGGGACGCGCCGATACAGGACCTCCTCATCTGCATCCACACCAACACCAACGTGCAGGATGAGCGGCGGCTGCGTATGGAGGACGACTCCTATTACATACGCACCCCGGAGGAGATGGCGGCGCTGTTCCCCGATCTGCAGGAGGCGTACCAGAACACGGAGCGTATCGCTGAGATGTGTCACCTGGAGCTGGACTTCAGCCAGATGCGCATGCCGGAGTACGTGCCGCCAGATGGCATCTCGGCTGAGGAGTACTTGGAGAAGCTGTGCCTGGAAGGGTTGCGTGGCCGCAATCCCGCCGTCCCGGCCGGCTATGAAGAGCGGCTGCGGTACGAGCTTGAAGTGATTCGTCAGACCCGGTTCGCCCACTACTTCCTGGTAGTGTGGGACATCGCCGCCTTCGCACGCCGCCAGGGCATCCTGTTCGGCGTGCGGGGGAGTGCCGCGGGCAGCCTGGCCCTCTACTGCCTGGGCGTCACCGACATCGACCCCCTGGACTACCGGCTGGTCTTCGAGCGGTTCCTCAACCTGGAGCGCAAGGAGATGCCTGATATCGACATGGACTTCCAGGACGACCGGAGAGACGAGGTGATCCGGTACGTGAGCGAGAAGTACGGACGTGACCACGTTGCCCAGATCATCACCTTCGGGACGCTGGGTCCCAAGGCGGCCCTGCGTGATACGGGCCGGGCCCTGGCCTTGCCCTACGCCGACGTTGATCGTGTGGCTCGGCTGGTCCCCTTCCGCATCCGCACCCTGGAGGAGGCCAAAGAGACAGTTCCGGAGCTGCGGGAGATGTACGAGGCGGACGAGATAATCCGTAACCTGATCGATAACGCCCAACGCCTGGAGGGCGTGGCACGCCACGCGAGCACGCACGCCGCGGGGGTGGTGATCTCCAAGGAACCACTCAGCGACTACGTTCCCCTCCAGCGTCCCGTGAAGGGGGACGACCAGGGCATCTCCATGACCCAGTACCCCATGGAGCCCATTGCCCGGCTGGGCCTGCTGAAGATGGACCTCCTGGGGCTGGCCAACCTCTCGATCCTCAGCAAAGCCGTTGAGATCATCGCCAGTCACGGCGGCCCACAGCTTGACCTCCACCAGGTCCCCCTGGACGATGCCAAGACCTTCGAGATGCTCTCCTCGGGAGAGACGACCGGTGTGTTCCAGCTGGAAGGCTCCGGCATGCGGCGGTACATCAAGGAGCTGAAACCCACATCTCTGCGTGACGTGGCCGCTATGATCGCCCTCTACAGGCCGGGGCCCATGGAGCATATCGAGACCTTCATCAACGCCAAGCATGGCAGAGTTGAGGTCAAGTATCTGCACCCCGCCCTACGGGACATCCTGGAAGAGACCTACGGTGTGATCGTCTATCAGGACCAGGTGCTGCTGATCGTGCAGGCTATGGCGGGCTACAGCCTTGGAGAGGCAGATATCGTCCGGAAGGCCATGGGCAAGAAGATCGCCGCCGTGATGGCGCAGGAGCGCGAGCGGTTCATTCAGGGAGCGCAGGCCCAGGGGTTCAGCCAGGAGCTGGCCACCGAGGTGTTCGCCCTCATCGAGCCCTTTGCCGGCTACGCCTTCAACAAGGCCCACAGCGTGAGCTATGCGGTCATCGCCTACTGGACCGCCTACTTCAAGGCCAACTATCCGGTGGAGTACCTGACGGCCCTGCTCAGCTCCTACATCGGTGGGAACGAGCGTATAGCCGTGGCCGTGCGCGAATGCGCTCATATGAAGATCAGGGTGCTGCCCCCGGACATCAACCACAGTGGCCTGGAGTTCACTATCGAGACCGATAGCGAGGGCGGCCAAGCCATCCGCTTTGGACTCACGGCCATCAAGAACATAGGTGAAGGGGCCGTAGCGGCCCTTATCACGTCCAGGGAGAAGCACGGCCCGTTCAGCTCTCTGGAGGAGCTCTGCCGCAACGCCGACATGAGCGGCCTGAACCGGCGCGCCCTGGAGAGCCTCATCAAGGTGGGCGCTCTTGACAGCCTTGGCCCTCGAGGGTCGCTCATAGCCAGTGTAAGTCGGCTCCTTTCGGTGGCTCAAAGGGAGACCCAGCTCCAGCGTTCAGGACAGACGGCGATGTTTGACCTTATGGGGCAGAGTGTGCAGGCCCCGCTTGCGGGCATAGAGCTGGTGGAGAGCGAAGAGGTTACGCAACGGGAGAAGATGGCCTGGGAGAGGGAGCTTTTGGGCGTGCCCCTTTCTGCCAGCCCCGTAAGTGCCGCGGTGTTGAGCTCCAACGCCAACGCCATCATGGGGCCGGAGGAGCTGGAGGAGCATGTGGAGAAGAAGGTCGGCCTGGTGGGGGAGGTGTCCCAGGTGACTCTAAGGACACGCAAGGACGGCAAACCGTTCGCTATCGCCAGGCTGGAGCTTCTGGGCGGAGGAATCGAGGTGGTGGCGTGGCCCAACGTTTATGAACGTGACCGGGAGATATGGGCGGAGGGGAATCTCCTGCTGGTTGAGGGCAAGGTTAAGGCTCGGAATGATGGGGCCACTGTCTACGCCGACGAAGCAAGGGTTTACACCCCTCCTTCCGACTCGGAGCCGGCTATAGAGCAGGGGATGGAGACGCCAAGGGAGATACCGGTGGAGCCGGAGACATCCCCCTCGCCAGCCGCTGATACACCCCTTGAGATGAGCGAGCCGGCAGCGCATTTGAAGGAGGAGGACCACGGCTCACAGCAGCCGTCGCCCAACGGCGCGGACGACAAATCGCTTCATACGGTCCTCATCAACCTGGCGGACACCGGTGATACGTCGGCAGATGCCTTTCGCCTGAAGTCGGCGCTCCAGCTTCTGCTGGAGTTTCCTGGCGCGGATCGGGTGCTCGTTGAGATAGCCAGTGGAGGGAGAAGAGTACGCCTGGAGATGCCTCTCATCACAACCGGGTTCTGCCCGGAGCTGGAGGAGCGTCTGGTTGGCCTCATCGGTCCCGGACGAGCGTCAGTTCTATGAGGCCGGGGGTATACGGGATCACCTCTCACCAGGTCGGTGGCTGTGGCTGAGCGCATCAAGTGGGTATACCTGACCACCGCTCCCGAACAGCTCACCGCCGAGATGTGGCGGGGGTTGATTCAGGGGGAGGGCCTCCCGGTGATGATCCGCTCCGGCGACACCGCGTCCTATTTGGGCGTCACAGCCGCTCCCTGCCGGCTCATGGTGCCTGCCGAGCGTCTTGAGGAGGCGCAGGCGTTTATGAGGGAGCACTTGGGAGGGGACTCAGTGGTCTAGCTACACGGTCAGGAAAGGAGCGGTATCCGCTGGTTGGGCTTGACACCGAGTGCGAGGGAGCCTATCATCACCTAGGTTCGTTTCTAATAGGGAAATACCGTTTATTTGATCCATGAGCACATTCGCTCGGCGCCCTGCCGTGTTGAATCCAGCTCTCTGATCTGAAAGGAGCATGCCTAATGCGCTGGCATAAGAACCGACGGCTGGGCATACTTGGTCTCTTCTCTATCATAACGCTCTTCCTGGTAGCCGCCTGTCAGGGGTCGGATGGCGACGCGGGGCTACAGGGCCTCAAGGGGGACCCGGGAGCTTCGGGCGCCGCCGGGTCCGCTGGAGACGTTGGGACTGAGGGCCAGAAGGGCGATGCAGGCTCTCGCGGAGGTACGGGTTCTGGAGGCTCGGAAGGGCCAACGGGCGACTCCGGCGAAGCCACCAGTGCAGCGGTCGTCCTTGTTTCGGACTCCGTCGCCACCTCCAACCCGGTCTTCCAGGTCTGGGGCAGCGGGTTCACCGCCGGCGACTCCTACACCGTCCAGATTTGGGACGGGGCCAATCCCGTGAACCTGACCCACACATCCAGTGAAGCGGTTACAGTCAACAGCGAAGGTGCCATTGGAGGGAGTTGGAGCACCTCTGTCTCCGCTGGCCTCTACACCGTAGCCGTCACCGATGCCAGTGGCGTGGTGGCCACCGCGCCTCTCGTTGTCGAAGAGGTGGTCACCGTTACCCTTACCGCCATGAACAGCTCGGGGCAGAACGGGACGGCCACCCTCACCCAACGAGGTGACGACACGGTCAAGGTATCCATCACCCTCTCCGCCGGTGCGGTGCAGTCGGAGCTGGTGCACATCCACAGTGGACAGTGCGGTGCGACCCTGGCCGGCGTGGTTCACCCGCTTGACAACTTCGTCACCGACGCCTCGGGGAGCCAGGTCTCGGAGATCACCCTTACAGGCCTGATTCTAAGCACCCTGCTTACGGACGGCTTTGCCATCAACGCCCATCAGAAGGGCGTACCCTCCATCTATACGGCTTGCGGTAATATGCTGACCATCATTACCCTAGCGGAGCAGAATAGCTCGGGGCAGACCGGAGTGGCCACCCTTATCGGCCGTGGCAACGACACCGAGGTGAGAGTACAAGCTACAGCCGGGATATCGGAGCTTAATCACATCCACCTTGGTCAGTGCGGCGAGGCCACCCTGGGTGGAGTAGATAAGGGACTCACTAATACCAACGGTGGCTCGGTTACTACAATAGTAAATGCCACCCTGGGAAGCTTGCGTGACGGGAACCACGCCATAAACCTGCACCAGAAGGGGAGCCCCGGCGTCTATACCTCCTGCGGCAACATCCCTCGCTAATAGAACTGGCGTAATAGGGGGCATCCCACGGGATGCCCCCTATTTTTGTCTAGTTGACCGGATAAGCCAGCCTTGCCCCGC
>JAPUKM010000048.1 GCA_027295645.1 Chloroflexota bacterium
TGGCTTTGACTCCGATTTGGAGGAGTATGGACCTCTCATGGAACGGGGCATCATAGACCCGGGCAAGGTCACCCGCGCTGCGGTGGAGAACGCCGTCAGCGTTGCCGGGATGATCCTGACCACCGAGTCGTTGATCGCCGATGTTCCCCAGAAGGAACCGGCCATGCCGGGCATGCCGCCCGGTGGCGGGATGGACTTCTAGCCGTCCAACGTCCGCTTGGCAGAAGAGAAGAGTGCTCCCCGACAATGTCGGGGAGCACTCTTCTTGCCCAACATAGCACCTGGCTCAATGCTTGAGCAGGTTCTGGAACTGGCGGTCGCTCCGGAAGGGGCCCACCACCGCAAGGCTCTGCTTCTCCGACAGCAGGAACCGGTTGGCCACCTCCTTCAGGTCATCCGTCGTAATAGCGTCCACCTTCTCAACCACATCCTCCACCGTGAGCACCCGGTCGTGGAGCATCTCCTGCGCCCCGGCCCACGCCGCTACCGCCCTGGTATCCTCCATGCGCAGCAGGAGTCGACCCTTGGCCAGCTCCCTGCCACGATTCAGCTCCCCTTGAGGCACGTCCTCCTTCATACGCTCCAGTTCTGTGAGGATGGTACTCACGGTCCTGGCGGCCTTCTTGGGGTCGACGCCGGAATAGACTATGATCGATCCCGTATCCCGCAGATGGCTCACGGAGCTATGGATATCGTAAGCGAGCCCCTGCTTCTCCCGCACCTCTGAGAACAGTCGGCTGCTCATCCCTTCACCCAGCACGGTGTTCATCATATCCAGGGCGTACCTGTCGGGATGGTCCGTGGCGATCCCAGGGAGACCCAGGCACAGGTGCGCCTGCTCCGTCTTTCGGTGCTCCACCCTCACCTGCGGGCTGCTCACATCGTTGGCAACCACCGGGTGCCAGGACAGGGCCGTTCCACCGGACTGGTCTTTGACCCGTGACGCTATGGCCTCCACAACCTGGTCATGGGGCAGGTCACCCGCCACACTGACCACCATGTTTGATGGAATGTACTGGCGAGTGAAGTGGTCTACCAGCATCTCCCGTGTAATATCCTGGACAGACTCCTTGCTGCCGCCCACATCCCGCCCCAACGGCTGGTTTGGCCACATCATGTCATCAATGAGCATATCCACCCGGTAGCCGGGGTGGTCGTGGCTCATTCCCAACTCCTCCTGGATGACCGTCCGCTCGTTCTCAACCTCAGCGGCATCGAACAGGGAATTGAAGACAACGTCCATCAGCACGTCCAGCCCCTGGAGGAAGTGGGGGAGAGCCACCTTGCACCAGTAGCTGCACAGCTCCCGGTCCGTGCTGCCGTTTATCATCCCGCCAACGCCCTCAATGGCTCCGCTGATGTCAATACTGGTGGGCCGGCGCGGAGTCCCCTTGAACAGCATATGCTCCACGTAGTGAGAGATGCCGGCCTGGCTGTCGTCCTCGTACCGGGAGCCGGAGCCAACGTAGATGCAGATGCTGGCCGACATGGTGTGGGGCATCCGGCGGCTCAGCACCCGGAGACCGTTGTCCAGGACCGTCTTTTCGTACATCGTGCCTCCGTGGTGATGGTGTGGGACAGCGCGCTCTGTAGCCGCATTCTACGGGGGTTCGCTGAAAACCGTCAATAAAGGGGGGTTGACCGACCCACATAGTATCGTTACACTTTTCACGAGCAAAAAATCTGGAGAAAAGCCATGAGGCTTCTGCCTTCCCTGCTGTCGCGGGAGGAGCGATTCTTCGGCCTGCTAAGGAGCAGCGCCAACAACCTCGACGAGGCCGCCCAGCTCCTGGTTGACCTGATGGAGGACTACCGGGACGTCCCCGCTAAGGTGGCCGAGATCAAACGCGTTGAAGAGGTGGGTGATAACATCATCCACGATATCATGCGGAACCTCCACCGCACCTTTGTCACTCCGCTGGACCGGGAGGACATCGCGGCCCTCGGAGAGCGCTTGGACGACGTGGTGGACTCCATCGAAGAGGCCGCCCGTAACCTTCTCGAGTTCCGAATAGAGAAGCCAACTGAGAAGGCCATCGAGCTTGCTCGGATCATCGCCCAGGCCGGTAAGGTACTCCATGAAGCGGTCAACAAGCTCCATTTCCGCGGCTCCAAGCTGCGGGACATCCTGCGCGACGCCGTAGAGGTGAACCGCCTGGAGAACGAAGCCGATCAGATATTCAGCCGCGCCATGGGCGAGCTCTTCAGCAACGGCATCTCGCCCATTGAAGTGCTCAAGTGGCGGGAGATCTACGGCCAGCTTGAAGCGGCGACCGACCACTGCGAGGATGCCGCCAACGTGCTAGAAGGCGTAGTGCTCAAGAATGCCTGACGCCCCTGTTGTCATCTTTGCCATAACAATCGCCCTAGCCTTCGCATTCGCGTACACCAACGGCATCAACGACGCCGCCAACGCCATCGCCACCGTCATCTCCACGCGCGTCATGACCCCTCTGGCCGCTGTGGTCATGGGAGGTCTCTTCAACCTGGTAGGAGCGCTCACCGGGAGCGCCATGGTCTTGGCCGTGGCCAAAACCATCGGCATCGGAGCGCTCACCGGGACCGCCGTCGCCGAAACCATCGGCAAGGGTATCGTCAAGCCGGACGAGATCAACGAATACACGGTCATGGCGGCCATGCTGGCATCGGTCACCTGGGTGCTGTCGGCCACGCGCCTGGGCTTTCCGGTCAGCGTCAGCCACTCCCTGGTGGCCAGCCTTGTGGGAGCGGGCCTGGCCGCCGGCGGCTTCGGTGCCGTCATCACCTCCGGGTTCGTCAAGGTCATCATCGCCCTGGCCGTGTCTCCCCTCGCGGGATTCCTCTTCGCTTTCGTACTAATGGTGGCGATATACCGGCTTTCGTGGAGAGCCAGTCCGATGACGATGCGCGTCCTCTTCTCACCCCTCCAGATCCTGGCGGGCGCCTTCATGGCCTATAGCCACGGGAGGAACGATGCCCAGAACGCCATAGGGATTATGGCCCTGGCCGCCGCCCTCTACTTCGGCCACGCCGAGGTCGATGTTGACCTCTGGATGATCCTCCTGAGCGCCTCCGCTATTTCACTAGGGACCGCGCTCGGTGGATGGAGGGTCATTCGCACGCTGGGGCTACGCATCACCAAGCTGGAGCCCGTTCACGGCTTCGCCGCCTCCACCGCCGGGGCAACGGTCATTGAGATCGCCTCCAACATCGGCCTGCCCGTGAGCACCACGCACACCATCAGCGGCTCCAT
>JAPUKM010000049.1 GCA_027295645.1 Chloroflexota bacterium
CGGACGTGTACGTCGCCAACGACGGAAGCGCCAACTTTCTCTATCTCAACCGCTCTCTCACGGCACAAGCGTCGTTCCTCGAGAGCGCATTGCAGTACGGAGCGGCGTTCGGTGAGAACGCCAAGGAAGAGGCGGGGATGGGCACCGACCTGGGTGACTTCGACGGCGATGGAGACCTGGACATTCTGGGTACGGAGGGGGAGGGCTCAAACTTCAATCACTCGTTCGTATGGGCCCGCAATAACGGGTCAGGCGTCTTTACTATTTTGAACAATGTTCAAGACGGGGATGGGGATTTTCTCCAAGGCGTAGCAGTCGATCGATTCCAGACAGGAGGACCCCTAGAAGTTGCACTTTCCTGGCACGTGGCGGGCGAAGGGATTCAAATGCTGACCGTGCCTTCTAATCCTTCGACGGAAACATGGACCTGGCGCAGGATCAGCAGCTCCTCGCAGGACGAGCAGATCTCCTCGGGGGATATAGACCGGGATGGGGACGGAGATTTGCTGCTGGGCACCAAGTGGCTCCAGAACGACGGATCTTCCTGGACTACGTTTACCTTGAATGGAACAAGTGGTAAACCTGACAGAGACCGGCTAGCAGACATGAACGGAGACGGTCGGCTCGATGCTGTCGTTGGCTTTGAAGCAATCAGCGCCACGGGCAAGGTGGCTTGGTACGAACAGCCCGCATCGGCGACTGGCACGTGGACTGAGCACGTTATTGGCAACGTGATCGGGCCGATGAGCCTGGATGTGGCCGACATAGACCGAGATGGCGATCTTGACGTGGTCGTCGGAGAGCATAACCTGGGCAATCCTTCAGCCGCCAAGCTGTACGTGTTTGAGAATGCCGACGGCGAGGGGACTAGCTGGAACTCCTTTGTGGTCTACACCGGTGACGAACACCACGACGGCACTCAACTGGTAGACATCGACAACGACGGTGACCTGGACATCATCTCCATCGGCTGGGGCCACGGCCAGGTGCTGCTGTATGAGAACAAGGCGATCGATGGCGGCGGCGTGGTTGTTCCCACAGTTTCCAAGCCCTCCATCATCCCAAACGGCGGCTCATTCACTGGGCCGTTGACGGTCACCATCACCACTAGCACATCAGGGGCGGCTATCCACTACACCACGGATGGCTCCGAGCCAGACACGGCGTCTCTCCTGTATACTGGTCCCTTTGCGCTCGCAACCGATGCTACCGTGAAGACCAAGGCTTATCGCACAGGCATGAACCCCAGCGCTGTGGCCAGCGCCACTTTTACGGTCACTGCGGACACCGCGCCTCCCACTATACTGAAGGTCACATCGGCTGGGGACCCCAAGCAGGTGCGGGTATTCTTCAACGAGGCGCTGGACCAAGCCACGGCCGAGGCCGTGGACAACTACTCCATCAACAACGGCGTGACTGTCTCTTCTGCCAGCCTGGCCGACGACTCCAGCACGGTGTCTCTGACCACTTCGACGCTCTCGGAAGGTGTGACCTATACCCTGACGGTCAACGGCGTCCTCGACCTATCAGCCAACGCAATCGCCACCAACTCCCAAGAAACATTCGGGTTCGTAGCGGTGAGCGTGCCCGACGGCCTCATCGCATACTGGCCCTTCGATGATGGATCTGGTTCAACCACCGTCGACCGCTCAGGCAACGGGCATACCGGCACGCTGGTTAATGGCCCAATCTGGGTCACCGGAGTAATGGGCCAGGCCCTGGAATTCGACGGTATCGACAGCTACGTCGACGCAGGCAATATCGATGTGACAGGTAATGGGATTTCTCTCACCGCGTGGTTCAAATCGGACAATTTCGCCAACTGTAGCTCGCAGGATTGCCGCATCATCTCCAAGACCACCGGCACATCTGGCCAAGACCACTACTGGATGGTCAGCACGATATCCAACGGCGGCACCCCCAGGCTCCGCTTCCGGCTGAAGACCAGCGGCAACACCCAAACCTTGATCGCCTCCACTGGCGACCTTACCCCCGGTCGGTGGACCTTCGTTGCAGCAGTCTATGATGGCAGCACTATGACCCTATACAAAGACGGCGCGGTGGTGGGCACCATGTCCAAGACAGGAAACCTGGATGTCAACAGTGCGGTTTCCACGTGGATTGGCGGCAACCCACCGGACGCGACGGTTAAGCCATGGGATGGGGTCATCGACGACGCACGGATCTACAATCGCGGTCTTTCGGCCACAGAGGTACAAGAGTTGTTCATCGGCGCCGGCGGCGCCTCACCCACGGTGGTCACTCCGGCGATCAGCCCAAACGGCGGCTCCTTCAATGACTCGGTGACGGTCACCATCACCACAAGCACAGCGGGAGCAACAATCCACTACACCACGGACGGCTCCGATCCAACCACGGCGTCTCCGCAGTATACGGGCGCCTTTGCCCTCACCGCCAACGCTACTGTCAAGGCCAGGGCCTACATGACCGGCATGAACCCCAGCGCCGTGGCCAGTGCAACCTTCGCCCTCAACACGGTCAACAGCCCGCCAATAGCGGCAAACGACGACGCCAACACTAACCAGGACACAGCGGTGGCCATCGATGTGCTGGCCAACGATTCAGACGTGGACGGCGACCCCCTTACTATCACTTCTGCCGGGCCCGCCGCTAATGGCGCCGTAGCCATCAATGCGAACAAGACCGTGAGATACACACCGAATGTATCCTTTGCGGGCACCGACATGTTTTCCTATTCGGTGAGTGACGGAAGGGGTGGGATTGACACCGCAACGGTTACGGTGACGGTCAACGCGGTTGCCGCCGGCGTGCTCTACGGTGATGTAGACGGTGATGCGCAGGTCACCTTCGCAGATATCAACGAATCCATAGACCTCATAATCGGACGGAACCCCATGCCGCCACTTAGCTCACGGACATTCATGGCGGCAGATGTCAATGGCGACAATGGTATCGGTTTGGCCGATGTGAACCTGATGATGGACTGGCTTTTGGGTTTAATCACCAAGTTCCCGGCTGAGCAGTAGTCCCCTTAACCAGTCATTAGTCGAACTCTACACCCTGCTGGATGCGGAGGGAATCCTCCTCCCGGAGGGTGGAGAGGCAGCGGAGGGTCATCAACCGGCCTTGCCCTCCAAGACCTGCCAACCTCTCAAGCCAGGTGAGACTTGACGCCAATTGATGGGAAAATGCTGGACGACCCCGGATTGTACTCCTCGCTGGACCCCTCGGGTCTAGGAGCAAGGATTGGGGAATTGCCTGATCACTGCCGCGCGGCGTGGGAGCAAGCCGGCGCCTGCCACCTCCCTTCTGAGTGGTCCTCTGTCGAGAAAGTAGTGATTGGCGGAATGGGCGGGTCCGCCATGGCTGGAGACCTGGCTTCGGACCTAGCAGCTACTCAGGGTACTGTCCCGATTCTGGTGGTCCGCGACCCTCATCTACCATTTGTGGTCGACAGGCGTACCCTATTCGTTGCTTGCAGCTACTCAGGCAATACCGAGGAGACCCTATCTTTATTCGATCAAGCCGCCCGCGCACAAGCCAGCATGCTGGCCATAGGCAGCGGCGGGGCACTGGCGCGAAAGGCAGCAGACAATAGCGTCCCTTTCATCACTGTCGACATTGCCACCGAACCCCGTTGCGCGGTGGGCTACAATCTCATGCTTATTCTGGGTGCGTTGCGGCGAGTGGGTATATTGAAACTTGAAGAGCAGGAGGCGCTGGGCGCCGTGGAGGCGCTGACCCGCAGGGTTTCCGCCCTAGAGGAGAACGTGCCCTTGGCCGAAAACCGAGCCAAGCAACTGGCTGTGGCATTACACGGGAAACTCATTGTGATTTATGGAAGCGGGTTATTCTCTGGTGTGGCCCGCCGGTGGAAAACGCAAATCAACGAAAACGCAAAAGCGTGGGCATTCTATGAAACGCTCCCAGAGCTATTGCACAACTCAGTGGAAGCCTACCCTTCCCGGTCTAACCTAGCTGACCAGACTATGACCCTGCTCTTGCAACCCGCTCTTGACGAAGTTGGCTACGGTCGACACGTTACCGTGGTAGCCGATTTATTGCGCCGCAACAATCTCGCCCACAG
>JAPUKM010000005.1 GCA_027295645.1 Chloroflexota bacterium
CGTCGATATCCACGCCCGGGGGAATGACCCCCATATTGCCCCCCTGCCATCCGTACAGCTCCGCCAGCTTCTCCCGCTGCACCTCCGTGGTCAGCAGCAGCCCCTCCACCGTCTTGAACACACGGAGCTCCTCTGCTACCCGATGCTTGAACCGGAACACCCGCTCCATCTCCTCGGGGTCGCCGCCCATCTCCTCACGCTTCCACGCGCCCAGCGAGTGGGGCGTGAAGATGGCCGGCCGCTCCAGCGCCTTGGCGACATCCAGCGTCACAATACCGGCATCTACGTAATGCCCGTGGAACAGGTCATACTGGAGCCGCTCCTCCCGGATGAACTCCACCATGGTGCGCGAGAGCTCCGGAAGCACATCGTAGATCTGCTCCTTCGGAATGAACTCCCACGGCCCCGAGCGTACCCGGACGATCCTGACGTTGGGAGCGCCGGGCACGGCCTCGATCTGTCCCTTGGCGGAGTCGAACCAGCGGGTGTAGATATCCACCCGGTGCCCACGCCTGCCAAGCGCCTTCGCCACCTCCAGCACGTACACCACCTGCCCGCCTGTATCGGTCCTTCCCAGCTGGGGGACGGCGTCGAAGTATCCGTGGGTGCTCAGCATACAGATGCTGTCGATCATGTCCCGTTGCCCCCTCGCTCGTGCTCCTCCACCTCGTACTCCCGCGTCACAATGAGGTCGGCCAGCGCCCGGTGCTGAGCGATGATACGGTGCTCGATCTCCAACACCCGCTCCAGGTGCTCGTCCTGGAGCTCCCTGGCACGTCTTTTGCGCGTCTCCTTGGTGTCCACATACGTCCTATCGATGAAGATATGCCGGTCGACGTTTTGAAGGAGGCTGGTGTACGTCCCATCCACAATGATCACTTTGACCCCATCCAGGAGAAGTTCCTCTTCCGTGACCAGGTCTTCATCAAAGATCACCAGCGGCTTCGTAATGTGGTGGTGCCCATGTCTCCCCACCTCCAGGTTATCGTCCAGAAGTCCAAGACGTACCTCGGAAACGCCCACCTGATTGATATCGACCCTGCGCCTAGCGGCGTTCGTCTTTGGCGGGTACACAAAGTAGTCGTCCTGCTGGACAATCACACTCCGCACATACTCCTCCTCCAGGCATGGCTGAAGAGCGAACGAGAGCTCTGACTTGCCGCTGCCTGATTCGCCCGCGATGGTGAGAACAAATCGCTCGGGGAAGTCCAGAATCACAGGAAGGAGGTGACCAAGAATACTTCGAGCAGCACGTACATGCTCCTCATTTATGATCAGCTTGTCGCCCCTCATAGTCTCAAATCTCGGCGTCTAATGATTCCGCACTGTGAGGGCTACCATCGCTTCGTCTAGTTCTCTTATATCAGGAGCGCCTGATCAGGCGCTCCTCCAGCTTGTCAACTCAGGCACCTCATGCAGCAGAACCAATCGCCTGAAACATTGGATGCCCTGGACTCACTTCAGGATACCCCAAAACCGTAATCCTTCCAATACACCACCGGCATGAGGAAGTTGAGCATGATACACATAGTCGCTATCAAGCCGCTTCAGCTCATCGGAGGCATTGGCCACCACAATCCCCTTGAATGGCGCTGTAAACATATCCAGGTCATTGGCCGAATCGCCTGCCACAATCACCCGGCTATCCTTAATATCAAGTTTCCGTTGAATAAATGTGACCGCCGCTCTCTTACCGGCGCGGCAGGGAATGACATCCAGGTTTTTTTCCTCAGTATAGATCGTCTTGGCCCGCATCCCCGCTTCCCTCAGACGCTTCACTGCCAGAGCGTACATATCCTTCTCCCATACGTAATAGCTGGCTTTGAATCGTCCCTGGTACTCAGCAACGTGCGCCTCCAGCCCCATGTCACTCATCAACGCAGCAACTGCGACCCGGTCCCAACCCTCTTTGATCTCGTCACGGTATTCGATCAGTTCACGGCCGGGGAAACTCTCCTCGATCTCCGTTCCAATCGCCCCTACAAGGAACTCGGGAGTCGGCAACTGTGGAATCTTCCTCAGCGTCTCTCGCAAGCTTGCGCAGGGACGGCTGGAATTATAGACCAGAGCTACAGAGATATCACACGCCTGTAGTGCATCGCACAGAGAGTATAGTGCCGAATCGTCACCTATCAGCGTATTGTCCAGATCAAAGGCCAACAGCCACCGCTCTGCCTGGACATCCCGCTCTGAACTCTCACCACCCACTACCGTACACCCCTCCTCTAACTATATACCCAGTCTCACTTTAGCAGATTCCAGAGGCCGTGGCCCTTTGACTTCTCACCGCAACTCCTGCTACCGTTTCTGGGCACCCGCAAAGCAGAACAGACATAGGGGAGTCCGGAGGGGTGCCCCCTCTGGCAGAGGGCCTGGGGGATGTGCCCCCAGTAGAACTACTTCACGCGCGGGCGGGTGGGTGAAAACAGCAATGCCTGATATGGACACCATCGTCTCCCTGGCCAAGCGCCGGGGCTTCGTCTTCCAATCCTCCGAAATCTACGGCGGCCTCGCCTCCACCTACGACTACGGCCCCCTGGGTGTCGAGCTCAAGCGCAACATCAAGGATGCCTGGTGGCGTCACTTCATCCAGCAGCGCGACGACATGGTCGGCCTCGACGCCGCCATCCTCATGCACCCTGACGTGTGGGTGGCCTCCGGCCACGTCGGCGGCTTCGCCGACCCCCTCGTCGAGTGCAAGACCTGCCACCACCGCTTCCGCGAAGACCAGCTTGAAGCGACCGTTTGCCCCGACTGCGGTGGCCAGCTCACCGCCCCCCGACAGTTCAACCTCATGTTCAAGACCTTCATCGGCCCCGTGGAGGACGAAGCCTCCGTCGCCTACCTCCGACCGGAGACCGCCCAGGGCATCTTCGTCAACTTCGCCAACGTCCTCAACGCCACAAGAAGGAAGCTCCCCTTCGGCATTGGCCAGATCGGCAAGTCCTTCCGCAACGAAATCACCGTCGGCAACTTCATCTTCCGCACCCGCGAGTTCGAGCAGATGGAGATCGAGTTCTTCGTCGTCCCCGGCACCGACGATGAGTGGCACAAGCGCTGGGTCCAGGACTACCTGGACTGGTTCC
>JAPUKM010000050.1 GCA_027295645.1 Chloroflexota bacterium
CTCCCCGCTTTATTCCCACCAGCCTACTCCACAGCGGATCCTCGGGCGCGAAGATCTTCCCGCTCACGAGGCCTGGCCCGCCGACCTACGCCGCTACCAGAACGGAGAGCTTGCGTTTGCGGTGCGGTTTGAGGAGACGGCCCTCACCTTGCCCTTTGGGAGTATCCGGCCAATGGTTTTGGCATTGCCGCTTGCCACGCTCACAAAGGAGCGCCTCTCCCAATCACGCAAGGGAGAGGCGCTTTCGGAGGTCACTGGGGCGGATGCGAATCAACCCCAGCGACTCGCCACAAATAAGCTCTCGCCTAGCTCGGCAGAGCGAACTCCAGACGTCCCATGCCGGTCTTCTTCGGCATCTACTAGGAGTCTCCGGGGGCTGAGATGCCCCCCGGAGACCCTTGAGAGATTGTTGGACACGTCAAGTTAGTTGGTGCGTACCTAGGACGGCTGCGCGAATTCCAATCCTCCAAGAACTTGTTTCTTGGGGAACGGAATGTACGAGCCTGCCTTCACCGCATCGCCTACGCCGAAAAGCGTATGAACGCTGACAACAGCAGCTGCGTTGTGTACCCGGTACTCCCAGTCACCGATCTGGCGCTCCAGGTTCGCTATTTCGACTGGATCAAGACTTCTGTCGGAGATCGAGCAGATGTCGGTGAAAAACTGCAATGTGGAGTGCATGATCACCTGGTAAGTGGGGCCGCCATGGAGACAGGCGTACCGCTGCGGCCGAGCGATGGGACCACCCTCAAAGAGGTAGGTCCACCCGTCGGTCGCCTGGTCCAGGAGCATGGCCCGCAGCGTTGGGCGGTACTCACCCAGACGGCGGTTGATCGTGCATCCAAGATGCTCCTCCCACATGCCGGCCACGGCCTCACCGACGTCTGGGCCGTAGACCTGACCTGAGATGAGCCACATGTTGAACTCGAAGCAGCCCTCATGACCGGCGTCCTTCAGGATCTGCCTTGCAAGCGCGGGATCGAATGGATGGGGTTTCCAGGCGTCGTTCCACCACTCCGGCGGCCCGCCGCCAGCTCCGGCGGTGGGGGAGAGGAAGGAGAATGGGATGATCCCGATCTCGCCAAAGCCGAAGAGGATCTTGTCCAGGATGGCCTGGCGGTCGATGGCGTAGTTAAGGGCCTTGCGGACCTCAAGGGCGCTACCTTCCAGTGGAGTATCCGTGGTCCACGGGAAGTTGGGGTCGTAGTTCGGGTTGTCCGGGAAAAGACCGCCGAACTGGACGAACGGCTCGACGCTATTTTTGCCAACGATGATATCGACTCCTGCATTCTCAACTTCAGCGGCCAGTCTACCCGGCAGGGTCCCGATATCGATCTGGCCGGTGCGCAGCATGGCGATCTTGGTGGCCAGGTCCAGCACCTTGAAGTAATGGATTTGCTCGAAGCCCGGTGTTACTCTATGGAAGTCCGGCACCGCGGTGACGACCACATCGTAGCCGCGTTGCTGGGATGTGAACTCGTATGGGCCAGCTAAGACCGGGTTCACAGTGAACTCGTCTTCACCTACCGCCTCCATGTACGCCTTGGAGATTGGGCGGAGGGTCCGGGCCTCCTCTGCCGAAATCACTCTGAACTGCTCCACCAAGTTAAATTTCTCGGGTTGATGGATCTTCAGGACCGAGGGGTCAGAAAAATCCAGGTTGGCGGGGTCGGAGCCGTACCATCGTCCGATCTGCCTTCTGTTGGAGTTGACTGTTCCCTCTTTGAGCATCTCGGTCATGGTGAAGGCGACATCCTCAGATGTCACTTCCCCCCAGCCTTTGGCGAACTTGATCCCGGGTTTGATGACCCATTCCCAGTCCAGGCTGCCATCGGCGTTCTCCGTGAAATCCCAACTCTCAAGGGTTGCCTCGTTAGTGGGCCCGTCTACTCCCCAGTCCCACCACACCATCGGGTCGCTTATATTCCACATCGGCGCTTCGCCGGTCGTCGCCCGGAGTAGCCACTGTTCATTTCCTAAGTTAGCTACCACCCTAAGGACACCCGTCGGTTTCCGCGTCATTACCGCGGTAGGCGCGGGGGTGCTAGTGGGTGCGGGCGTGGCCGTCACCACCACCGGTGTTCCAGCGACGATGATCGTGATTGGCGTGGGCGTATCGGCGGGCGTTGCCGTAGCCGGCACCCGCGTCGCGGTCGACTGTGGTGTCGGGGTGTCATCGTCGCCCCCACACGCCGCCAGCGCAAGCGCCGCGACCATTCCCAAAAGTCCAATTGTCCTAAACTTCAGTTTCATCGAATTCCTCCCGCAATTCCAATTGTGCGAACGGCAATCCATGCGCTGCAACAATACGGTTGTCACAGTCACGCGGGTTGTAACACACTGTTCAAGCGTTGTCAAGCTAACGACACGCAACACCTGCATTATCCAGGAGAGAAACGACGAAAACCGCCATCCGCTAGACGTGAATCCTTCACGTGAAGATTGCCTCACGTCCAGCGAGTGCATCACGCGCTTCAACTTGCCAGAAGGCCAGAAGTGAGAGGTCACCGGATAGGTCGCCATCCTACGCCGCGACCAGGACGGAGAGCTTGCGTTTGCGGTGTAGTTCGAGAGGCCCGCCCGGCCCCGGCAGGATTTCGAAGTTGGCAGCTTGGATCGCCATGACGTAGACTGCTGACACGGATCTGGACGTGGCCACTTCCCTAGCTTGCCGCGTCGATACGGTACTCAATCTAGCCACGAAGCGAGGTGTGCCATGTCAGATGTAAAAGTCTCGGTGGGGAACGTCGAAATCATCTCTCTGTCTGATGGGACTGGCGAGAATCTCATGAAGAACGTCTTCCCGGACGTGCCTCCTGCCGAATGGAAGAGGTATCCGGACTTCATCTCCCCGGAAGGGAAGCTCAAGAGTAATTACGGCTGTTTCGCGATACGCTCAGGTGGGAAGACTATCCTCGTCGACACGGGTATCGGCCCTGGCTATCCAGGTCGTCTGTTGGATGAAATGAGAGAGAAAGGTGTAGACGTAAACGAAATCGCTATTGTGGCTATTACCCACATCCACCCCGATCACGTGGGTTGGAACATCACCCGGGAAAATGGACAGGAGCGCTTGACCTTTCCCAAAGCGAAATATTGGATTCCCAAAACTGACTGGGACTTCTATCGCGAGCCACCTTTCGTGAAGGAGATGGTGCTACCGCTTGAGAAATTAGGTGCATTGGAGTTGGTGGACGGGAAGACACCAATTAGCAGTGAAGTGACGATGGTTCCTACACCTGGACATACGCCAGGGCATATGAGCATCGCCATCTCCTCACAGGGCCAGCAGGGGTTCATCCTAGGTGATATAGCCGGCCAGCCTTTTCAAGCGGAGGAAACTGCTTGGGAAATGTCATTCGACAACGATAAGGCACTTGCGAGCCGGACCCGAGAGGCAATCCTTGGGGGGTTGGAGCGAGATGGGAGCCTCGTCGGAGGCGGTCATTTCGCACCGCCAAGTTTTGGCCGTTTCGTACGCAGCGAGGGTCGGCGGTACTGGCACGGCTTGTAGGTCTAAGACATGACAGTCCAAGATCGTTGCCTGTGCCAATCGCACGCCGCGACCAGGACCGGACGCCTATTGTATCAATCCCGAAATGGAAGATATGACAACTACCAGCGAATCAGGAGATGACCATGTCGACAGTCTCAAGTGCTCGTCCTCCCTCCCCTCCCTTTACAAGCGAAACGGCGACCCAGAAAGTTCGAATGGCTGAAGATGGGTGGAACTCACGGGACCCTGAACGAGTTGCGCTTGCATACACTGTTGACAGCACTTGGAGAAACCGTGCTGAGTTTCTCTCGGGGCGCGAGGCGATCGTCGCATTCCTCCGACGTAAGTGGGCAAAGGAACTAGACTACCGCCTTATCAAAGAGTTATGGGCCTTTGGTGACGCACGCATCGCGGTGCGATTCACCTATGAGTGGCATGACGATTCCGGTAATTGGTTCCGCGCTTATGGCAACGAGAACTGGGAGTTCAACGAGAGCGGCCTTATGCGTCGCCGCATCGCGAGCATCAATGACTTACCCATTCGGGAATCGGACCGCAAGTATCACTGGCCTCTGGGCCCCAGGCCGGATGAACACCCAGGATTATCCGAACTTGGTCTCTGAATCTTTCTACCATCACCTCTATAAGCTATAAGCGATTTGACGAAGCCAACACCCCAATCTTACTGAGATTGGAGTGAGAAATCATTGGAGGGGAAGATGCCTAACAAGCTCATGCAACGGGACAGCCTGCCTGAGATCACGCTAAACGTGATCGACGGTCGCACACTGACTCTGCCGGATGAGATGGTCGGTCGTTACCTGGTATTGCTCTTTTATCGAGGAAACTGGTGACCGTACTGCCGCCGGCAGTTAGCCAGCTATGAAGCCAACAAAACGGAACTTGAGAGTCTCGGTGCAACTGTTATAGCAGCCACGGTGGAGGATCGGACTTCAACTGAAGATATGGTCAAGGAACAAGCCCTGAGTTTCCCAATAGCCTATGGCTTGGCACTGGAGCAACTCGAAGAATATGACCCATGGTGGGCTGATGATCACCACGGTAAGTATCCTCAGCCGATGGAATTCCTTGTCCTTCGGGGTGGCACCATTTTTGGGTCGATGTACGCATCGGGGCCGATCGGCCGGATGGATGTGGCGGAAGTGCTTACTTCTATCCGTGGACGAGAACGTCGCAGATTGGAACAGGAGCAAACCTAACCTGCCTCAAGGCCAGAAGTGGAGTGTCACCGGCCGGTTGTCGACCTATGCCGCGACCAATACCGGGAGCTTGCGTTTCTGGTGTAGTTCGAGAGGGCCCCGTGCCACAGCTGTCCACGGAGACGGCGACGCCTGTTTCGATGTGCTAAGCTTTGCCGCTACACTGACCGTTCTCTCGAGTGTTGCACTAGATTTCCCTAAAGCGTTCCAAAAGGCTAGCCTTGAAAAACCTCCGCGTTTATCAGACCGAGCGCGTCTTACTCCTCCCATTGGCTGTTGTGTCCATGTTCCTGAGTATGACAGTGACCACCATGCTGGGGCCCTTGCTAGTCGATTTGGCTGACGAATTCGACTCCTCCGTCGCTGTTGTCGGGCAGCTTGCAACTGTTACAGCACTCCCCTGGGCCTTCTCTGCAGTGTTCTCAGGCCCCTTCTCCGATAGATATGGTAGGAAGCCTCTGTTGCTACTCGGCATCGGTCTTGGAGCAGTAGGCTCATTAGGGGCGGCGCTCTCGCCCAGTCTTCCATGGCTTATGGCCGCCCGTTTCGCTACGGGCATGGGAGGCATGGTTCCACCCGCCATTATGACGACGCTTGGCGACGTCTACCCATCGGACAAGCGTGGAAGAATCATCGGTCTCGTTATGGGAATTAGCACCCTTGGCCCCGTAGTGGCTGTCCCTCTATTGGCCTTGCTCGCTAGTGCCCTGGGTTGGAGGTCTGCGTTCTTTGCAGTGGCGGCTTCAATGGGGACAGTTCTTGTGGCTTTGGCGATATTGTTTCCTCACACTCGTGGCAGCCAATCAGCAAGTTTGGATTTTAGAAGACGCATCCTTCTTCCGGCGCTGCTTCCCAACATACGCAGGTTGGTGGCGGCAAACTTCCTCTCTCGTGTGCCACATTCAGTTTTGATCACCTATGTGGCGGCGTACTTGATCAAGAGCTATGACCTCAGTCTGGCCGAGATCGCCCTACCAGTGGCCGTTATTGCGCTCGGAATGGCTCCCGGCAGCTTATTGGGAGGCCAGTTGGCGGACCGGCCTGGAGCCCTTATACGATCGGCAGCCGGTTTGATGATCGGGGGAATTCTATTTCTGGCAATGTTCACGCTCAGTCCTGTTGTTTGGCTTTCGGTCCTCTTTGGAGTAATGCTGAACGTCGCTTTTCAGCTGCCTTCTCCGCTAACACTGAAAATGCTGATGGAGGCATCGACCGAGTCTAGGGGAACGATGACGGGCGTGTTTGCCTTGGGAAACCAACTGGGGATTGTCTCGGGAGCTGCATTGGGTGGGCTGTCCCTTGCGATTGTCGGGTTCGCGGGACTCGCATATTTGGGTTTGGCCGTTGCTCTTGTATCTGGCACCCTCTATTTCTCATTGCATCTGACCCACACCAGGAAACACCAGACACGAGGTTTACCATGACACAGAAGATGATTGGTGTAGCTGTTGCCGGTTCGCGAGATAGCGCCGAAGTCCTGCAACGCGTCGAGCAGGTGGAGGCTGCGGGTATCCCCGCCGTATGGCTGACCACCGGCGGCGCCGGCAACGACGGCCTGACCCTTCTGGCCGCCGCAGCCGCTCGCACCCAGCGCGTCCTCATGGGCACAGCCATCATACCCACGTGGCCACGCCATCCAGTAGCGATGGCTCAGCAGGTCCAGGTGATCGCCGGGCTGGCGCCGGGCCGCTTTCGCTTGGGCGTCGGCCCGAGCCACCAGGCGGGAATGGAGACCATATTTGGAGTCGACTACCGGGCCCCTTTGGGCCACCTGGGTGAGTACCTGACCATACTCAAAGCTCTTTTACACGATGGAGAGGTGGATTTCGCCGGCCAGTTCTATCAGGCCAGGGCTCGTACTGGTAACCCCGTCGACGTACCGGTGATGGCCTCGGCTCTGCGACGGAAGTCCTTCGAGCTATGCGGCGCTATGGCCGATGGGGCTATTACATGGGTCTGCCCGGTGGGCTATCTTGAGGGGGTGGCGCTGCCCGCTCTACGGAAGGGCGCTGAAGGGGCAGGTCGGCCTGTGCCGCCTCTCATAGCTCACGTGCTCGTCTGCGTCCATGACAGGGCAGAAGAAGTGTACGCCGCCGTAAAGGAGCAGATGGGCTTCTACCCGGCCGCTCCCTTCTACAACCAGATGTTCGAGGAAGCTGGTTTTCCGGAGGCCGCGGAGCTCAAGGCCTGGAGCAACCGCATGATCGATGCCGTAGCGTTTTGGGGAGACGAATCGCAGGTTAGAGAGCGGCTGCACCGCCTGTTTGAGATCGGCGTATCGGAGGTCATCGTGTCCCCGATTCTGACGGGAGATGACCGTGCCACCTCGCTGGAAAAGACCCTTCGAGTAGTGGCGGAGACCCACGAGCCGATGACACCGTAGACGACTGCGTCTAAGATGGCCTCTAGCGTGGCATGCGCAAAGGTTGTACCCACTGGATATACCGCCCGGGTCGCCGCCCTACGCACTCTGGCTATTTCTGGAGCGACCTGAAGAACCGTGCCTCGTAGGTTTGAAATAGGCCCCAGCGCTCCAACTCCTTGTGCAGCACCTTGGGATCCAACCCACCCTCAACCTGTTTGAACATCTCTTCTATCCGTTGCACAACACCATTCGGCACGTCCAGGCCAGGCACGGGATCCAGCAGCCCCATTGACCTCATTTCACCAGCGTTTGTATGAGCAGAGGAACTGGTGTATTCATAGATGAATTTCAAGAGGGAGATGTCCCATAGCTCATCAACCCCTGTTATGACAACAGCATTGTCCCGCTTTTTGGCGTCCAGGTCGTCCGTGACGCGGTCAGCCACGTCGAAGGCATTTCCCGAAACGATTTCCATTTTGCCTGGATCATTCTTGTATTGATACAGGATGCCCGGGCTGTTGGGCCCATATGTCCTAGCCAAAGTCTCCAAATATTGATACGCGTCCTCGCTAAACCCATCCAAATTTAGCATGTAAGTAGGTGTGACTAGAACAGGTTTGTTTGACGTGATTGATCCCTGGCGGATGACACTCTCTTCTTGACCTCGTGACAATTCTTGGTAGATAGGATCAGTGATCACATAGTAATCGAGCTTGGAGGAACCGAAGGTCGCGAGGTGCTGTCTTGGAGGACGTACAACACGGGTCAGGTATGCGGCTCGCGCTATTCTCTCTTCGGTATCCACGAGCGGACCTCCGACGCATTGCCAACTGACCGGCAATGGTATACGAAACACCAAGTGCAACGCAGTCGACGACCATGGTCTGGCGCTACGCTCGTGTCTCTGATTGCCGGTTCAAATTGGCTGGCGAGATGAATTCTCGAACGAAATCTAGAAGTCCATGCCGCCACCGGGCGGCATGCCCGGCATGGGTGGCTCGTTCACAGGAACGTCGGAGACCAGAGACTCAGTGGTCAGGATCATGCCTGCAACACTGACGGCGTTCTCCACCGCAGCGCGCGTCACCTTGGCCGGGTCCATGATGCCCATCTCGTGCATGCTGCCGTACTTTTCGGCCTCGGCGTCGAAGCCGTAGTCGCCCTCACCCTTTAAGATGTTGTCCAGGATGACCGCTCCCTCCAAACCGGAGTTGGTTGCGATGAGCCGGATCGGCTCCTCAAGGGCCTTCTTAACGATGCGCGCGCCGGTCGCTTCGTCGCTGTCGAGTTTCAGTTTGTCCAGGGTTGCCGCGGACCGTATCAGTGCGACTCCGCCACCCGGAACAATTCCCTCCTCAACGGCTGAGCGGGTTGCCGAAAGGGCGTCCTCCACCCGTGCCTTCTTCTCCTTGAGCTCCACCTCCGTGGCTGCGCCGACCTTGAGGAGCGCCACGCCGCCGGAGAGCTTGGCCAGGCGCTCCTGGAGCTTTTCCCGGTCAAAGTCAGAGGTTGTCTCATCAATCTGGACTTTAATCTGTTTGATGCGACCCTGGATTGTGTCCTCTGAGCCGCGGCCCTCCACGAAGGTGGTTTCCTCCTTGGTGGCAACGATGCGGCGGCAGCGGCCCAGATCCTCTGCGGTTACCGAATCCAGCTTGCGCCCGATCTCCTCGCTGAGGACCTGGCCTCCCGTGAGGGTCGCTATGTCCTCCAGCATCTCCTTGCGGCGGTCGCCGAATCCAGGGGCTTTGATGGCCAGGCAGTTTAGAGTGCCCCTGAGTTTGTTCACGACCAAGGTGGCGAGGGCTTCACCATCGACGTCTTCAGCGACGATCACGAGGTTCTTGGTGAACTGAAGGATCTTCTCCAAGGCGGGTACGATGTCGTTGACTGCGGATATCTTCTTGTCAGTGATGAGGATATAGCAGTCCTCCATTGTGGATTCCATGCGTTCCGCATTGGTGATGAAGTAGGGGCTGATGTAGCCCCGGTCGATCTGCATTCCCTCCACATACTCCACTTCGTATTGGAGTCCCTTGGACTCCTCAACGGTGATCACGCCGTCCTTGCCCACCTTCTCCATCACCTCTGCAATGAGGTCACCGATCTCCTGTTCGTGGGCCGAGAGGGCGGC
>JAPUKM010000051.1 GCA_027295645.1 Chloroflexota bacterium
TCACCAACCCCAGGCACGAGGCCAAGGTGAGCCAGGGGGTCACCACCGAGGCGCTGGGCATGGACGGCCTCTCGTACGCCCCCATCTCGCCGGAGAAGCTGGAGCCGCTTCTCCTCTACCTGGCGGCCGTGAACGGCCTCCCTCCGCCCGGTGTCCGGTGGGGCACGGTCAGGGAGTTCCTTGACCTGTTCGACAACCGGGCCGCCTGCAACGTGGTCTACTTCGTTCCACATGCAGCCGTGCGCATCGAGGCCATGGGCTGGGAGGCCCGTCTCCCAACGCCGGAAGAGTTCAGGCGCATGCAGGAGCTTGTGGGTCAGGGGATGAAGGATGGCGCTTTCGGCTTCTCGACGGGCCTCACGTACGTCCCGGGTGCCTACAGCAACACCAACGAGTTGGTGGAGGTGGCCCGCGCCGTTAAACCCTACGGCGGCATATACGTCACCCACAGCCGCTACTCCCTGGGCGACCGGCTGCTGGACCCCTTCCGAGAGGCCATCTCCGTCGGCAGGGAGGCGGGTGTGCCGGTCCAGATCTCCCACTTCCACAATCCCGTGGATGGCATGGGTGAACGGATGGTGGGCTTGGTGGATGAGGGGAGAGACGGGGGCGTGGATGTCACCTTCGACCAGTACCCCTACCCCGCCGCCAGCACGCTGCTCCTATCGCTGGTGCCCGCGTGGGTCCACGCCGGCGGGCCCCAGGGCCTGCTGGAGCGGATCGGGTCCCGGCAGGTACGGGAGCAGATCAAGGAGGACATCCATCCCCAGTGGGGCGGAGGCCTGGAGCAGTACATCTTCAGCCGAATCGGCTCCGACCGGAACAGGGAGTGGGAGGGCAGGTCCGTGGTGGATATGGCCGATGCTCAGGGCAAGAGCATGGTGAACACGATATGCGACCTGCTCATAGAGGAGAACCTGGACGTGGCGTTCGTCGCGCGGACGGGCAACGTCGACAACATACGCACCATACTCAGGCACCCCGCGCAGATGGTGGGCAGCGACGGGCTCCTCACCGGCGAGAGGCCCAACCCGCGTAGCTACGGCACCTTCCCGTACGTTCTGGGACAGCTGGTCCGGGAGGAGGGGCTGCTCCGCCTGGAGGAGGCCGTGCAGAAGATGTCGTCGATACCGGCCCAACGCCTGGGGCTCAGGGACCGGGGTATCCTGAGGGACGGTATGAAGGCGGACATCGTGGTGTTCAATCCAGACACGGTTCGGGCCACGGCCACCTTCGAGGAGCCCAAGCAGCTTCCCGTGGGCATCGACTACGTTCTGGTCAACGGGCGGTTGGTCATCGACGGGGGCGAGCACACGGGGAGCCTCCCAGGGCGTGCGCTGCGGAGCCGGTAGGACGCCTAGCTCTTCAGGTCCCGGACAAATCTGCCCAGAAGCTCGTCATCCGCCTTGCGGTCAAGGGGCGGCCTCAGGAAGGTGAAGCAGACCTCGTCGACCAGGCCGCCGTAGCGCTCCTTGGCCTTCGGCCCGATCTCATCCGGCTCGCCGACGATGGCAAAGGTTTCGAGCATCTCATCGGTGATTTCGTGTGCGAACTCGGGCACCGACTTCTCGCGGGCCAGTTGCCGCAACTGCTTGAACTTGTCGAGCCATCCATGGACCCGGAAGACCTCTCTGTAGTTGTCGCTGTAGGAGCCATAGAAGGCGACCACCTGACGGGCCCGCGTCCTTGCCTGCTCCATCTCCTCTTTGTTGCGTCCGGTGGCGACGGTGCCACCACTGGTGATCTCCAGGTCCTTGCGGGACCGCCCGACCCGCCGCGCACCCTCCTCCAGGTTGGGGAACACCACCTCTTCAATGTACCTGGCGCTGTTGAATGTCTGTATCTGAAACCCATCGGCGATCTCCCCGGCCAGACGGGTGTTGTTGGGGCTGGAAGAGCCCAGGTGAACGGGCGGGCGACCGTGCTTGAACGGACCCGGATGGAAGGCGGGGGGCATCAGGGTGACCGAATAGTAGTCGCCCTGGAGATTGGTGGGCGTCCCGTTCTGCCAGGAATCCCAGACGGCACGGAGGGTCTGGATGTATTCGCGCAGGCGGGGGGTGACCGGTGAGTAAGCGGTAGCGAACCGCTTCTCGACATGCTCCTTTGCCTGGGCAACAAACCCCAGCTTAAGGCGGCCCTGGGAGTAGTCCTGCAGGTCCCACGCCATGTAGGCCGTTACAACCGGGCTCCTGGGAAAGGCCACGGCGGCCCTGGTCTCCAACTTAATTCGCTCAGTCACGCCCGCCGCGACCGCGAGGGGTATGAAGGCGTCGTGATTCAGGTCGTAGGATGAGAAGCCGTCGAAGCCCAGGGCCTCGGCCCTCTGGGCCTCCTGGGCCGCCACTCTCAGGTCAGCGCTCTCTTGACGGAAATAGACCTGCACCGTGTTTCTCCCCTTGTCTCCGCTACCGCCAGCCCCGCTCACTCCCTCTCGGGGAGACCGACGATTCGGATCATTGTGTGGGCCTTGTAGATCCGGTTGATGTTCAGCAGCATGGCGGTGACCTCCTCGACATAGCGCGCGTTGGCCAGCGCACCGCCGTCCACCGCGCGGATGTGGGGTATACGCTCCGCGATGGCCATCACCCGCTCTTTGGCCTCCTGGTGGTCTGAGCAGACCACAACGTCGCCCTCGATGAGCCGGTCCGGCACCCACAGGTCCACGGCGCTCACGTTCTGGAACGCTGCGACCACCTGCGAATTGGGGAGCAGGTTCTGTGCCTCCTGCGCGGCCGAGCCTTCGGGCACATCGATGGCCCGGATCTTCCCGTCCTGGAAGGAGACGGGGGCCACTGTGTCAACTATCAGCTTGCCCGCCAGGGACGGTGCCAGGGCCCCCAGCAGGGCGGCCTGCCCCTCATAGGGGACGGTGATGAAGATGATGTCCGACATGCCGACGATCTCGGTGTTCTCACCACCGACCACACGAATGGACTCGCCGCGGGCCTCTACCTTCTGGGCCATCTCCTTGGCCCGTGCGGCATCGCGTGAGCCGATGGCCACCTCTTCACCCGCCATCGCCAGGCGCAGAGCGAGGCTCCGTCCCTCCGGTCCTGTCCCACCTAGAAATCCGATCATAGGTCGCTCCACTGGAGTGTGGGATACACTCAACGGTCTCTGTATCTGCTCTTTCTCAGGAGGGCCAGTCCCGGCCCTGGATGTAGCGGGTGGCGGCAATGGCGGCGGTAGCGCCGTCTCCCGCCGCGGTGATCAGCTGTGCGGCGGAGTGCTGCCGGATGTCTCCGGCCGCATAGATTCCGGGCACGTCCGTTGCCATCCACATGTCTGTGGGGATGTGGCCGGCGTTGTCCAGAGGCAACAGGTCTTTGAGAAACGGGGTGTTCGGCTCCAGCCCAACGTAGACAAAGAGTCCGGAGAGGTCCACCTGGGAGGTCTCGCCGGTGACCGCGTCACGGGTGCTCACCCCGATGACCTCATCCTCGCCCAGAATGCGCTCCACCTCGGTGTTCCAGAGCATCTTTACCTTGGGCTCGGAGATAACCCTGTCCTGAAGGAGCTGCTGCCCCCTGAAGGAGTCTCGCCGGTGGAGGATAAGCACCTCAGACGCAAACTGGGTCAACGTCATCGCTTCGTCCAGGGCGGAGTCGCCACCACCGACGACGCCCACCACCTGGTTGGAGAAGAAGGCGCCGTCGCAGGTGGCGCAGTAGGAGACCCCCCTGCCGTTGAGCTCGTTCTCGCCGGGCACGCCCAGACGACGGAGCGTGGAGCCTGCGGTCACGATCACCGCCTTGGCACGAAGGTCTCCGTCGTAGGTGGCGACGACACGGAACGGCTCCTCCAGGCGGACGCCGGAGACCTCGGACATCTGCATCTGTGCGCCGCTGGCCTCCGCCTGCTCCTGCAAGAGCAGGCCGTACTCAAAGCCTACGATGCCATCCTTCAGGCCGGGGAAGTTCTCGATGTGCTCGGCGTTGATGACCTGGCCGCCGCTGGCCATCTGCTCCAGGACTATGGTCTTCATTCCATACCTGGCGGCAAAGAGCGCGGCGGTGAGTCCCGCGGTCCCCGCCCCGATAACGGCGATATCACAGTCGTTTATGTTAGACATGAGGAGACCTCTCCCCGGCTGATGGTATTGGGAGTTTCAGGAGGTTCCTGGGCCATCACTATAGTGAGCAGGGGATTCAGGTGTCAATCCATACGGTCCGTGTACCGCTGGTGGTCCGGCGGAATGTAGTTTTCCTTCGAAACCCTGACCACGTAGGTGCCAGCTATCCGGTCGTGCCAGGCGCGGCGGAGCGGGTCATGGACGACGGCCAGATGACCCATCAGCAGTAAAGCAACGGCTCCAAAGGTAATGAGTTGATGTGGTGCAGCTACCAGGACTGAAAAAAACACTACGAGAAACCTGTACAGCTCTCGGTACACCAGGTGTCTTGGAAGGGGCAGATTTCCATCATGGTCGACAACCCTGATTTTCAAGGCCCTCTTCCCAGGGGTTTGACCGTACATGATCGTCAATATAACGAAGTATGCCGGCCATACAAGCGATGCTATCAATATACCCAGAAACTGGTTCAACAGGATTATGGCCGTATATACAAGGAGAAAATCGATCATGAACGCGGCAAACCGGACCTGAAAGCCCGGGAGATCTGAACGCTGATCGGCCAAGGGCGGGGTTACTGAGGTGAGTGGCGCTGCCTGCTCCTGGTCCGATGGGTCGGCATCGGCGACCGGGGCGCTTGTGGCGACAAGGTCGGCACCGCAACTGGAGCAGAACTGAGCGTCGTCTGGATTCTCGGTATTGCAG
>JAPUKM010000052.1 GCA_027295645.1 Chloroflexota bacterium
CGCGCCCGGGGCAGTCTCCCTCTGCCGTGGCCCTATCCTCTAGGTAGACCCAGGCCGCGTGTGGCGATGATGTTCCGCTGGATCTCCGAGGTCCCCGCCGCGATGGTGGCCGAGATGGACATTAGATAGCTGCGCTCGATCCTTCCCTTCAAGGGCGCGTATTTGGAACCGGGCTCGAGCTGGCCGTAGAGTCCGAGCAGGCTCATGCCAGCCGCGGCCACGTGCTGCTGAAGCTCGGTCCCAAAGACCTTTCCCATAGACGCTTCTTTGTTGGGCACCAGATCCTGGCTCTGCATCCAGGCGGTGTTGTAGGAGATAAGCCTGCTGACGTCGACCTCGATGGCCAGGTCGGCCAGGCGCCGTCTCACCAAGGGGTCCTCTGCCAGGGGGTGGCCGTTCCTCGTGTTCTCCTTGGCGAACTGGACAAGCTCCTCCAGAGTCCGCTGCGAGCCGGCGGAGTAGTCGACGCCGGAGCGCTCGAAGTCCAGCAGCGTCGCGCCAACATACCAGCCCCGGTTCTTCTCGCCGACGAGGTTCCTCTGCGGAACGCGAACGTTGTCGAAGGTCACCATGTTGAAGCTGTGCTGGTTGGCCATGTTGATGATGGGCCGGACCTCCAGGCCCGGGGTGTTCATGTCGGCCAGGAGGAAGCTGATACCGCGGTGCTTGGGCGCGTCGGGGTCGGTGCGGGTGAGGACCATGATGTGATCGGCGCGGTGAGCCCCGGAGGTCCAGACTTTGGTGCCGTTGATGACGAAGTCGTCGCCGTCTTCGACGGCCCTGGTCTGGAGCGAGGCGAGGTCCGAGCCCGACTCGGGCGCGGAGTAGCCCTGGCACCACTGGCCCTCGCCTCGGGCCACCGGCGGCAGGTGCTCTCGCTTCTGGTCCTCCGTGCCGTGGATCATCAGCGTCGGCGCCATCATGCGGGTGCCGAAGACGTCCCGGCCGGGCGCGCGATGGTATGCCATCTCCTCGGAAAAGATGACCTGCATCATGAGGGAGGCGCCGACTCCACCGTACTCCTCGGGCCACGCCATCGTGAGCCAGCCCTTGTCGGCCAGCTTCTTGCGCATCTGGAGTGTGAGGTCCCAGTGGTCGTCCCCATCCTCGTCGGTCGGGCCGACCCAACCTTCCGGCAGCCCCCGTTTCAGGAAGCTGCGGAGCTCTTGGCGAAAGGACTCTTCCTCGGGCGAAAAGTCGAACTCCATAGTGGCTACCCCTTTCGGCGTGCTTGACTCTAACGAGGGCAGGTCGCGGCGCGGAGCAAGGCGAGGGAGGTCAGACGGTGCCCACCGACAGACATGTCACGGTGCGGACGATGCCGTTGATGGTGTGGATCTGGCTGGTGACGAGGTCCCCAACCGCGTTGAGGTCGGGCGCTTCGACGACTGCGATAATGTCGTACGGCCCTGTGACAGCGTCGACGGTATCTACGCCCGGCAACGACTTCAGGGCCTGGGCCACATTCCGCGACTTCCCTACCGTGGTCTCGATGAGAATGTAGGCCTTGGTAACCACAGCGAACCCTCCGTCGGCCCTCCCGCGGACCGTACTGGGCCAGATGGCGTCAGGGTGAGGACTCCGCCATTCTAGGTTAACCAAGGGGGCGTGTCAATCGAGAGGCTGCGGTACACTTCGAGGCCTGCCCGAAGGGTTTTCAGATCGAGGCGTGGCGGCTATAATCCGCCCATCCGCGCTCTCCACGGAAAGCAGCCATGGCCGCCCGACCGCGACCATGGTAGAAGGCGACCGCGTCGACGTGACAAGGCTGAGGTGAATAATGGCGGACGCCGATACCTTCCGAAAGGCATGGGGCAAATTCGCCACTGGCGTTTCGATCGTCACCTGCATTCAGCCGGACGGCCATGTCCACGGTATGACGGCGCAGGCCATCGGCTCCGTGTCGCTCGACCCTCTTCTGGTGATGGTGTGCGTCGGGCACAACCGCAACTCCTACCCTCTTATCAAGGACTCTCACCACTTCGCGATAAGCATACTGAACGAGGGCCAACAGGCCGTGGCCGAGTACTACGCCCGTCCTCCTGAGGAGCGGACCGACGGCGACGTCTCCATAGAGCTGACGGAGGAGGGCTCCGCCATGATAGAGGGCTGCCTGGCCTTCATGGACTGCCACGTGGTGGCCCAGCACGTCGCGGGGGACCACACGATATTCATTGGAGAGGTCGAGAACATTCGCACCGGCTCCGGCGACCCTCTGCTGTTCTTCGAGGGCCGGTTCGGCGGCATCCGGCCCATGGGTTCTTCCGGCTAATACGCTCGCTGCCCCGGCCTGCCCTTGGCCGGGGCTCCCGGCTGGAGACGGTCTACCCACGCTGCTGTCCAGAGGCTGCTGCGGAGGATCGCAAAAAAAAACAGGCGGGCCCGCCTGCCGGGCCCCGCCTGTCGTGCCTCTGGTGGCCTGTGATGTGAAGAGTTCTAGCCCTGGGCCGCCTTGCTCAGCTCCGCTCCGGCGGTGAATCCCACGCGCTTGTGGGCCGGAACCGTGATGAGGTTTCCGGCCTGGCCGCCTCGGATTGGCCTCACCCGCCTAGCTTTGACCTGCCTCACCTCGAACGAGCCAAAGCCGGTCAGGACCACACGGTTGCCGCCTGACAGCGCCTCTTGGATGCTGTCCAGGACGGCGTTCAGCGCCGCTTCTCCCTGGGTGCCCGACGCGTTCAGCTTGCCCGCGACTCGAGAGCTCATGTCGCTTTTCCTGAGCGTTGCCATAGGAAGTGACCCCCTTATCTAAGATTTGGGCAGAACAGCATGGCAAACTGTAGTGTCCGTTGCCATTTTTATACGGGCTTTGCGCGCCGATGTCAAGCCCCTAGACCCGAATTGCGGCGATACGGCCCAATTGCTGTGCAGAATCGGGCTCGTATCGCGCCTTACGGTGATCCGCTTACGGACGTTTCGCTCCGCCCCGCCATCGGATAACATGCATGGCGTCATCCACCGGCCCCGCCCCTTTCGGGCAGGGGGGCGAGCGGGACCTCAACGGAAGGGTTTTTGGTGGAAAGAGCGTGGCTTGTGGGACTCACCCGGGGGTTTACTTGACACCGTTCGTAAGTCCGAGAGCGGAGACCTGATGGAGCCGGAGCTGATAGCCGACTACCGGTGCGAGACCGGGGAGGGACCGCTGTGGCACGCGATGGAGAGGCGGCTGTACTGGGCAGATATCCCCAGGGGCCG
>JAPUKM010000053.1 GCA_027295645.1 Chloroflexota bacterium
AAGGTATGGGCTTTGACGGCTCCTCTATAGAGGGATTTGCTCGCATCGACGAGAGCGATATGGTGGCCCTGCCCGATCCAAGCACCTTCCGTATCCTTCCCTGGAGGCCCCGCGAGAACGCTGTCGCCAGGATGTTCTGCGACATTCAGACCCCCGAAGGCCAGCCCTTCGAGGGTGACCCCCGGCATGTTCTTCGCCGTAACCTTGAGAGGGCGGCCAATCTGGGATACACCTTCTACGTGGGCCCGGAGTTGGAATACTTCTACTTCAAGGGGTCCGATTCCCCGGAGCCGCTGGATAGCGGTGGATACTTTGATCAGACTCCTCTTGACGTACCTACCGACCTGCGGAGAGACACGGTACTCACCCTTGAGGAGATGGGCATTCCCGTGGAGTACAGCCACCATGAGGTGGCACCCAGCCAGCACGAGATCGATCTCCGCTACACCGACGCCCTGACCATGGCCAACACGGTGATGACCTATCGCCTGGTAGTCAAGGAGGTGGCTCTGCGCCACGGCGCGTATGCCACCTTCATGCCAAAGCCCTTGGAGCATGTCAACGGAAGTGGCATGCACGTCCATATGTCTCTCTTTAAGGGGGACAAGAACGCCTTCTATAGCCCTGAAGACCCGGACCACCTCTCCAGCTTGGCCCGGAGTTTCGTGGCGGGTCTCATGCGCCATGCGCCGGAGGTCACTGCGGTGACCAACCAGTGGGTCAACTCCTACAAGCGCCTGGTTCCCGGGTACGAAGCTCCCGTGTATATATCCTGGGCGCGCATCAATCGTTCCGACCTGATCCGGGTGCCGGCGTACCGGCAGGGGAAGGAGTCTTCCGTACGCATTGAGTACCGTGCTCCTGACCCGGCCTGCAATCCGTTCTTAGCGTTCAGTGTGCTCCTGGCCGCAGGGCTGGAAGGGATCGAAAAGGAGTACCCCGTCCCCGAGCCGGTGGAACAGAACGTGTACCAGATGTCATCAGAGGAGCGCCAGGAACGGGGAATAGACACCCTCCCTGGGAGTCTATGGGAGGCCGTCCAGCTTACGGAGAAGAGCGAGCTGGTGCGCCGTACTCTTGGCGATCACGTCTTCAATAGCTTTATCAAGAACAAGAAGATTGAATGGGAGAACTATCACTCGCGGGTGAGCGATTACGAGATCAAGCGCTATCTACCCGTTCTGTAATCCTATCGCAGCTGACGGAGTTTATCTGTATGAATAGACTGCCACCTCTTGCTAAGCAGGGCCTCTACGACCCTCAGTTCGAACGGGACGCCTGTGGCGTCGGCGTTGTGGCCAACATAGCCGGCTTCAAGTCCCATGACATCATCAAGAAGGGGTTGGAAGTCTTGGTCAACCTTAGCCACCGTGGTGCCCGCGGCGCCGACCCGGAGACCGGAGATGGTGCGGGACTCCTCCTCCAGATGCCCCATCAGTTTTTCAGACGGGAGTGTGCGAAGCTTGGCATCAGCCTTCCCGAGCCCGGCCAGTATGGAGTGGGCATGGTGTTTCTGCCCATGGAGGCCGCCCAGAGGAAGCGGTGCGAGGATATCTTTGAGGAGATTGTTGCCGAAGAGGGGCAGACCGTCCTCGGATGGCGGGATGTTCCGGTGGACAATTCTCAGATAGGTTCAGGCGCTCGGCAGGTGGAACCCTGCATCCGCCAGCTCTTCATAGGGCGTGCCTCAACCATTGTCGATGCCCATCTGGAATGGAAGCTGTACGTCATCCGGAAGCGGGTAGAGCGGGCTGTGAGTGAATCCGGCATGCAGGATGCGGAGAGCTTTTACGTTCCCAGCCTCTCTACCAACCGCATTGTCTACAAGGGCCTCCTCATTACCGAGCAACTGGAGCGGTTCTATCTGGACCTGACGGATACTGCCATGGAGAGCGCCTTTACTCTCGTTCACTCGCGTTTCAGCACGAACACCCTTGGGAGCTGGAAGCTGGCGCATCCCTACCGGTTACTCTGCCACAATGGGGAGATCAACACTCTCCGAGGGAATGTCAACTGGATGACTGCCCGCCAGGCCATGTTCTCCTCAGAGGAATTCGGCGATGACCTGAAGAAGCTGTTCCCTATCATTCCCAGCCGCGGTCAGAGCGACACTGCGAGCATTGATAACGCCCTGGAGTTGCTCCTGCACACCGGGCGGTCCCTGCCCCACAGCTTGATGATGCTGGTCCCGGAGGCCTGGAGCGAGACCACGGCTCTGCCCCAGGACAAGCGCGACTTCTACGAATACCACTCCAGCATGATGGAGCCCTGGGATGGCCCGGCCCTCCTGGCCTGCACCGATGGTAGCGATGTCGCGATTATCCTGGACCGCAACGGTCTGCGTCCGTTCCGCTACCTGGTTACCAAGGATCAGCTTTTGGTCATGGCCTCAGAGGTAGGTGTCCTCGACGTGGCGCCAGAGGACGTGGCATACAAGGGTCGCATTCAGCCGGGGCGGATGTTCCTGGTGGACACCGCCGAGGGACGGATTGTAGACGACGAGGAGATCAAAGCCAAGATTGCGGGCCGTCGGCCCTATGGTGAGTGGCTGGCGCAAAACAGGGTTGTCTTAGACGATCTCCCAGAACCATCCTCCGTCCCTGAGCCGGACATGGAGACCTTGAGTACCCGCCAGCGTGCCTTTGGGGTCACCCAGGAGGACCTGGACCTGCTGATGGAGCCCATGGCCACAGCCAGCAAGGAGGCGGAGGGCTCCATGGGCACCGATACGCCCCTGGCGGTCCTCTCTGATAGGCCCCAGCTCCTCTTCGCCTATTTCAAACAGCTCTTCGCCCAGGTGAGCAACCCTCCCCTGGACGCCATTCGGGAGGAGCTGGTCACCTCGCTGGAGGGCACCATCGGGTCGGAGCGGAACCTCTTCGAGGAGACGCCCAGGCATTGCCATCAGCTAAGGCTACTGAGCCCGATCCTGACCGATGTGCAACTCCAGAAGATTCGCAACGTGGCTGTGGGGGATATAAGAGCCGCCACGCTCTCAACGCTGTTCGATGTGCGCGATGGAGTGGGTAGCTTGGAGCGTGCCATGGATGAGCTCTGTTCCAAGGCTTCTCAGGCTATAAATGAGGGATCCACCATCCTC
>JAPUKM010000054.1 GCA_027295645.1 Chloroflexota bacterium
GCTTGATGGGACGGTTGACGCCATTTGTGAGTGATACTACCATAGCTCTCGTCGAAGATGGTGAGGTGCTTGGGCCCGGTCGGGTTGATATGGGGAATTCCGGCCAACGAGCCTTCCCCCTTTGACACCGCTGGAAGAAGCGAATCCTGATCATATCTATGGGGCTGACAGGTACCACGAAGCATGTCGTCCCAGTGAGGAGGGCTGATGGCCGGGCGGTTCTTCGCAGGTACGTCGCATAAAACCTTCAGCGGAGTTTTCTCTAAGCCAAAGGTGTTCGATCTCAATGCGCCCCCAAGAGAGAAGAGACCCTTACGGGTAGGTGGGCCGCAAGTCCATCACCCTAAGACGAGCGACGATGTGCCGTTGTTGCTCACTCGCTACCAAGGGGGTTCAATGGGCCCCGTGATGCTGTCCCCCGGGGTAGGGGTCTCAAGCCGGATCTTCACTATCGACACCATTGACACCAACCTGCTCGAGTATCTCTACGAGCATGAGTATGATGTCTGGCTACTGGACTATCGGACTAGCATAGACCTACCTTCTGTCGAGGTGAAGTCTTCAGCCGACGATATTGCGATAAAGGACTACCCTGCGGCGGTTAACTACGTGCGTCAGGTGACCGGAGCGGACTCGATTCAGGTGGTCGCCCATTGTTACGGGTCAACGACGTTTTGCATGGCTATGTTGGCCGGATTACAAGGAGTGCGCTCGGCCGTGTGTTCCCAGATCGGCACCAATGTCGTCGTGCCCAGATCGACCCGAATCAAATCAGGTCTTCATCTTCCAGAATTCCTGGAAGCTCTTGGCGTAGATTCAGCTACTGCTTTCGTGGGCACGGACGCTAACTGGTGGGAACACTTGTACGATCGCGCACTAAGCCTAAGTCTCACCGAGGGTGAGGAGCATTGCAATAACGCAATTTGCCACCGTATCACATTCATGTACAGCCTGCTCTATGAGCATGACCAACTGAACGAAACCACCCACAACGCCCTGCATGAACTGTTTGGCGCCACCAATATCGGCGCCTTCGAACACCTCGGCATGCTAGTACGCAAGGGCCATTTAGTCGCTGCTGATGGGGAGGAGAGTTACCTTCCTCATCTGGAGAGGCTAGCCATCCCCATAACCTTTCTCCACGGTGGAGAAAACCAGTGCTTTCTACCAGAGAGCACAGAGCTAGCCTATAACCTGTTGCGAGAAGCCAATGGCAAGGAGCTATACAATCGCGTGGTCATCCCAAACTATGGGCATATCGACTGCATCTTCGGCAAGAACGCCTCAAGAGACGTGTATCCCACCATACTTGACCATCTTGAAGCAACTCTTTGATAGTCGTCGATAGGGGAATTCTACATTCGGAGGGATATCCGGTGGCCGTCCATATTTTGGAAGAACAACTCGAACTGTCGAACGATATGCTTCCAGTACAGGGTACCGTGGATATCGAAATTCCAATAGACGAACTGTGGGAGGTGTTCACGCACGCCAACTGGTGGCCTATATGGAATCAGTGTTTCTTCAGGGTCTCAAATAAAAGCCTGGTTTTAAGTCGTCAATTAACTTGGTTCTTTCATCCGATTAGGTGGTGGTATCTGTACAAGATGCCGGCAAGAGCGAAGATAGTAGAAGTTGAGGAGCAAGAAAGAGTAACTTGGCAGGTCACGGTGTTGCCTGGTTTCTATGCCCAACATACCTACCATATGGAAGATCTAGGGAACGGCATTACTCGCTTCGGCTCATGGGAGAAGGCGATGGGCCGGGGCTTTAAGCTCATGAAGTGGTTTTGGATACCCCACTTCGTTTTCGTCAGAGACCGGTCTTTGCAAGGTGCGAGTTTCTTGGAAGCGGTATATCAACGGGAGGGCCGATTCAACGAACACGTCCTAAAGGAAGGCCGGAGAAGTGGTCTATGAACCCTGGCATTAAAAGGCTAACTCATCTCGCCTCATAGAGAGCCGTTGCCTGGAGTAACATGCTCTATGTCATACTCGTACTGGCGTCGCTAGCTCTCCTTGGCGCCGGTTGGTTTGCCGTCTGGTTTTACATCTCTTTCGTCCGGCTTACAGCCAGAGAGCTTGTGCCAGGCATTCACGCGGTATTTGGCGGCGGTGGAAATTCTCTGGTCGTACAAGACGGAGGAGAAATCCTATTGTTCGACACGAAGTTTCCACCGGCGTCCCGCTGGCTCCGCAGCTGGATTGCGCGTAACGTAGGCGCTCCGGTAACCAAGATCGTCAACAGCCATTACCATTTTGACCACACGCAAGGCAACACCTTACATCATCAAGCGACGATTTACACTCACAGGTCAGTGCCTGAGTCTATGATGCGTTACGACGAAAAATTGTGGAGGCGAAATCAGAATGGCATGCCTGTTGAGCCAAACCTGATCGAAGAAAAACTCTCGCTGAAGGTAGGACAGCAAGAAGTGGTGCTCATTCATCCGGGTTTGGGGCATACACATGGCGACCTTTTTGTATACTTGCCAAGGCATAATATTGTGGCAACGGGGGATCTTTTCTTCCACAACTACTACCCATTTTTGGACAAGACTGCGGCAGGGGCCTCAATACCCGGCTTGATAGCGGTTCTTAGAAGCGTGGCCGATAACTACCCCGGCGCAACCTTCTTACCAGGGCACGGCCCCATCGCTCGTGCAGCTGATTTACGTCGATTCGCGGACTACCTGGAGTTCCTATCCAGGGTTGTATCCAGGGCCATTGATGACGGCCTATCCGAAGCCGACACTGTTAAAAGCGTTGATTTATCTGAATGGAGTCTATCACGCCTTCCTATTCTCCACTACGGGCAGGTTTGGTCAACCTCCAAGAGCAATATCAGCTCGGTATACCAAATCTTGAAAAACTCATCCTCGTAATCTATGTCTCATACGTACTACAACAGGAATCGTCGTGTCCCAGCCATTTGATGAGACCATGCTCATTCAAGAGTAAACCCCTGCTTGAAACTGAGACGTGACCAATGAGTATACGCTCCTGGTTGGGATTCTGGTGTTGACCAAGACGTGCTGTCAACGTTTTTGTCAACGGGCCGGTCACGATGGTCTGTCCTGAGCGGTGGTGGCGTCATAGTCGGTGTTTTCCACCGGAGTCATCTGCCGTTAGGTAGATTACGCCAGGCTGCGGATGGGCCGCGACTAGTGCTGATCGCGCTGCTGGGCGCGCAGCTAATCGCTGGCCTGGTCTGGCTCGGTCTTGACGACGCCAGCCCGCCGCCCTGGGACGAGGCGGTCTACCTCAACAATGGCGTGGGATACTGCACCAACGAGGTCGCGGGTAATCCCTTCGAGTACCTCCGCACCTCCACCTTCTATCCGCCTGGAGTTCCCTGGTCTTCATGCCTGCTCTACGCGTTGCTCGGAACCAACCCCGATGCGGTGCGGCTTACCGGCCTCGTATTTTTGCTCGGTGTAATGGTCGGGGCCTATCTGCTGGGAGCACGGCTATCGGGCAACAGATGGACGGGTCTGATGGCCGCGTTTCTCGTCGGTACCTACCCTATCGTTTTCGGGGAAGCCCGGTTCTTTCTCGGAGACGTGCCAACGACGTTCTGGGTGACGGCGGTGCTCGTCCTGCTTGTGGTGCGCTCGCGTATGACCCCTCTCTGGTGGGGGACCCTTTTGGGAGCGAGCCTCGGGGCGGGACTCCTTACGCA
This sequence comes from Chloroflexota bacterium, assembly GCA_027295645.1. Classification (GTDB taxonomy): domain Bacteria; phylum Chloroflexota; class Dehalococcoidia; order Lucifugimonadales; family JAPUKM01; genus JAPUKM01. The sequence continues at coordinate 3,682 of JAPUKM010000054.1, forward strand.
GGTGCGGTTTCCTGTCTACGTTGGCGCGCCGCTTGCGGTGGTATTCGCCAGGATAGCCTTCCTCGCGGTCAGGGACAGCGGGCGAGACCGGCGATGGGGTGCGGCGGCCGGTCTGTCGATGGCGGTCGCGTTAGGAATGGCTGCCATCTGGTACGGCGTCGTGCTCGGCCGGTTACTCCCTCAGCTGCGTGCCGCCGTTAACGTGGGGACCGTCGAGGGAGACCCGCCAATCTTGAGCTGGGGTTCCCTGGTGTGGTACCCGTTCTCGTTCGTCAATCATCAGGTGGGACTGCTTGCCGCCGCGGTCTTTTTGGCTGTCGCTCTGGGGCTGCTCCGGTACTCTCGGCCTGGGCCCGGGCAAATGAGATGCCTCGAATGGTGGGCAAGTGGCCCCAGGCTTCTCATCTTGAGTCTGATCTCCAGTATATTCATCCTTACGCTTATCTCCAACAAAGACCCGCGCTTTGCTATGCCACTGCTGGTCCCCATAGCCGTCATCACAGCGCTGGCGCTGGCGGAGGCGTTTCGGCGCGGTCCCCGCTTGCGGCGTGCTGGCGTGAGCCTCGCCGCGATATCCATTGCCAATGGGGTATTCCTGTTCGCAACCGTCTCGTTTGCAGGTTTTCCATCCACGCCCACCAACTTGCCCATTGGAGAGCGCCACCTTGTGCTGGCAGCTTCCAGCTATCATCTGGCCCGGCCCCCGGAGGACCGGTTGGTCTGCGACCAGCGCGATCTGGTTTCCGCCCTGTCCGAAATCGTGGAGAGGCGTCCGAGGGTTGGACTTCTGCTCGACAGCAACTTTTGGAACCACTTCAATCTACGACACTGGTCGGAGCTGGACGCCCAGGCTCATGACCTTGTCCAGATTGGCCCAGACGCCGATCTGAACACGTATGACGCGCTGGTATTCGCGGGCACCTGGGGCTCGAGACTCCCGCCTCCGTATTACACGGCCGCGGGCAGCTGCACCGGGTATGACGAATCGAGGGTTAGCTTCTACGTATCCGCGGCTTCCGAGGAACGGGTGACTTTAGACTGGGACCTGGGTCCCGGAAATCTTGGTCCAGGTGCGTGGAGCGGTAGCCATGCAACCCTTACGCGGGACTGGGGAAAGGTAGCCAGTGCTTCGATCGCGGGACCCAATATTTGGGCAGAGACAAGCTGGGTGTTCTCAACCCCGACTAACCTGACGGACGAGCCAGGTGTGCGTGTTCAGTGGCGACTATCGCGAAATGACGCAGACGCCTTTTGGGTCTTCTTGGAGGACGTACAAGGCAGAAAGCTGGTGTGGGACCAGACCGCTGCCACCAAATTGGGTGGATCACCCATATTCGAGGACCTGCGGTGGTCTGACGCCTCGACTCCGGACGGATTCGACCTTGGTGCTGTAAGGAGGCTGGCGTTTTCTGTCCTGGAGCCCGATCCTGCGGTGCACCCATCGCTCACGGCGGACGTCACCAGAATCCCCCCTCAGCGATGAAAAGCCGGCTATAGGAAGTTGCCGCTCACTACCATGCGCACTCTGGCACTGGCTCGTATGCGGGGTCCTCGCGTTGGGCCGGCCATTCAGCAGCCCGATCGTCCGATACTGTGTTGGGCCAGGGGAATCCGTTCGAGGATTCAACCCGCGGCGGGAAGGCGTTGCCCTGGGTGTCCTGCATTGCCGCGCCGACCATGATAGCTGGCGCGCACCCACAATTCCCCCGCCAATCCCGACTTGTCGGGATCTGGACTCCCGACGACGCTCGAACGAAACGTTACGCTGATTTCGGCTGCTAGGGCACTAGCTCCGGTTCATTTTCAGCACGCCCATGAAGGCCT
>JAPUKM010000055.1 GCA_027295645.1 Chloroflexota bacterium
GAATGGTGGATAATACTTGAAGTATTCTTCTTCCGTGGGTATCTCCCATCCGGAGATCCCAATTCGCTTTCCACGTGGTCGTGTGGCATGGACGGCTTCAAAGAAGGTTTCGCCAAGGAGGCGACAGACAACGTAGAACAGCTCACCGGCCACCCGGCCAGGTCGATCGAGACCTTCGCGAGCGATTTTGCTGGCTTTTTCGGTGGCGGCTAGGGATAGGCAGCACGTCCAGCGGGCGTGGTCTGCGGCCTAGCGGTACGTTGTAGGGCCTCACAAACCCCTACATGCAGGGAGCGCACCCAAAGGGTACTTGTTCGAACACCACCGGCGTGGTCAACGGCTTACTGGCACCTTGTGGGGCCTAACACACCGCCTACATCCAGGGAATGCGAGTGCGCCAGAGGGTAATGGCGTTGACTCAAGCTCTTTCAGCCACCTCTGGCTGGAGGCCGGATGTCAGCTTGAAAGGCAACACCGCAGCGTCATCGAACCCCTGATCTTCAAGCTTGACGCCCAGTCCAGATGCGACGCAACCCAAAAAGTTCTCAAACGAGGCGCTCAGCGCGATGGTTAGGATGTCTCGATCACCGAAGCCCTGCTCCCGGAGCTCGTCAACATCTGAGCGCGCCATCGCCCTAGGTAGGCGCGTTAGCTTCTCGCAATATCGAGCCACCTGAAGCTCTCCGCCGCCAAGCGTGCCTTTAGACGGGTTCTGAACAAGCGATTCCACCTCCTCCGGCGTTCCACCAGCGCCCAAAAGTGCGTGGGCGTGATGGACTCCCATGTACGGGCTCCACTGGGTCGCCGCTACTGCTAAACCAATGATGGCCTCCAAACGGGGTCCAAGGCCAGATCCTCCCATCCCCAACAGTTGACCATACTGGAGTGTGACCCGGAGAGCGTCTGGCCGAATTGCGATGGCTTTTGCCAGATTCTCTATGGGAGAGGCCTCATCGATCGCCCGCACGATATTGTTGGAATCATCTGGCGCAGTACCAAGCCAGCAGATCTCACCTGACGTCGACTCCTGAGCCCCTGACTCGTGGGACAAGGATGAGGACTGTTGCTTGTAATCCTTCAGCGCAGTTTGCCGGTCCCCATAGATAGTGGTCTTCAGCTCTGCAGGGTTCACCCCGAAAGCCTCCAATACCTCAACTGGATAGGCATAGTCTTTGGCTAGTTCTACACCAAGGCCGTCGGCCACTCGGACAATATAGTTCCGGTAGGCCGCTGCAAGGTTGACAGAGAGAACCTCTTTGTCCGTGAACCCGTGACCTCGCAGGGCCTCGATGTCATCCTCAATGATTGCACTGGGAAGAACGGATAGCTTCTCCGCATACTCCATCATCGCGTAGTCAGCCGGATCAAGCTTTGCGTTGTGCCAGTCAGTGGACATCGCAAGTACGGTCTCTGGGTCGGCCCCGCCGTCAATTCGCAGAAACTCTGCGTGTTGAACCCCTCAGAACTTGCAGCCGAGGATCTGGGAGATACCGGTGCTAATAAGCTCTTCACGGTAGCGTCCCAACCCGGAGCCTCCGAAGGTCATAGTCATGCGGAGATTGACCCGCATGATATCGGGCCTTAGGCTGACGACCTTGGCAATCTCGTCGATAACCCCGAATTTGGCATCCCGTCGCATCCGACCATATGCCTCTTTCAGAAAGCCTCTGGCCTCCTCCTCTTCGATCATTTGAATCCAGGCCATGGAGTCTCTCCTTTCACCTGATTGGGACGGGATTGTTGATGCCCCAATGCACAGGATTATCGCTTGATGCATACGGAGATGTAAAGGATGAAAGACCAAAGGATGCAGGCATCCTCGTGCACCCAAAGGGTAATTGTTCGAACGTGTTGTTCCTACCAGGCATCATCGGCTCAAGCCGTACGGGGCTGATCAACTGTGAGGCGCTGCCAGACCTGTCTCAGCTGGCACCACCGTACCGTCACTCAGCACCAGCCCATCTTCACACCGACACTCGACCGTCCCGCCTCCGAATTGCTGGTCATAGAGCTGGGCGTATAGGCCTCCGCTCCGCACCAACTCGTGATGTGTGCCACGCTCGACAATCTTGCCCCGGTCCACGACACATATGATGTCCGCGGCGATGATGGTGGACAAACGGTGGGCGATCGCTATGGTAGTTCGGCCTTTCATCAACGGCTCCAGCGCCGCTTGCACATACCGTTCACTCGACGTATCGAGAGCCGACGTCGCTTCGTCCAAGATTAAAATCTTTGGTTCGTGCAGAATGACTCGCGCGATGGCTAGGCGCTGGCGCTCACCACCCGATAGCCTGTAACCCCGCTCACCAACGACGGTATCATAGCCATCAGGAAATTCCATTATCCGATCATGGATAAAGGCTGCTTTCGCGGCCTCTTCAATCTCCTCCTGACTGGCGTTGGGATTGCCGTAGAGCAGGTTACGACGCAGGCTAGCGTGGAAGAGGTAGCTCTCTTGCGCCACGTAGCCGATGATGCGAGCTAGGCTGGTCAGTGCTATGTCCCGAACCTCAATACCGTCGATTAGGATTCGGCCTTCCGAGGGATCATATAGCCGAGGGATCAGATATGAGATCGAGGTCTTGCCCCCACCGCTGGGTCCAACAAAAGCAGCTAGCTGGCCCGGTTGTATGTCAAAGCTGACCCCATCCAAAGCCCAGCGTTGGTCCTTGTCTTCCAATACCTTTCCATCGGCACTCTCGTCCCCGCCAGCGCCATATTGGAGGCGGACGTTGTCGAACGTGACCCTGCCCGAGACCTGTTCGGGGATCAATTCCATGGCTCCGGGTGCGTCGACGATCTCGGGCGCGATGTCCAGGTAACCGAAGATGCGCTCGAAGAGGGCCATGGATGCCTGAAGCTCCACCGAGACCTGTAGAAGGCTGCCAATGGGGAAGAACAGCCTGGCTTGCAGTGTGGTGAAGGCAACAATCGTGCCAGCAGATAGGCTGGACCCTGTACCCGTGACTAGATACCCGGCCACAAGGTACACCGCGACCGGAACCAGCGAGAAGAAAATCTGCACCACGGTGAAGAACGCCTGACCGGTCATCTGCCGACGGACCGTGAGGTCCGACAACCGCTGGTTCTCTTCGTGAAAACGCTCGCTCTCCTGGCTTTGCCGCCCAAAGAGCTTGGCCAGCATGATGCCAGAGATCGAGAGGGTCTCCTGCGTGATCGCGGTAATTTCAGCGGTAGAACGTTGGGCTTCGGCGGCGACCGCACGGCGTCGGGCACCTACTGTCCGGGACAGCAACGCGAATATCGGGACCGTGCCTATGGCCACCAGCGTCAACTCCCAGGAGAGAACCAACATGGCCGCCAAGGTGCTTAGGAAGATGACGCTGTTTGAGATGACGTTGGATACGGTGTCTGTTACCACCGTTTGGACCCCACCCACATCGTTCGCTATGCGGGACTGGACTTCGCCCGTGCGGGTGTCGGTGAAGAAGCCAAGTGACAGGCTTTGTAGGTGCCGGTAGAGCCGATCCCGAAGGTCTCTCATGACCCTCTGGCCAACGTGGTTAGTTATATACGTCTGGACAACACCAAGGCTTCCAGTGAACACGGTGATTGTCGCCATGATTCCTGCCAGCAGCCACAATAATCCAAGGTCTGGCGTCCCGCTGGAAGGGAAGAGGGCTGAGTCGAAAACAACGCGGATCAGCAACGGATTGACCACGCCTAGGCCTGCCGTCACAACAATCAGCAGGCCAACGGCAGTCACCTTTGACGAGTACGGCCGGAACGTCCGAACGATTCGCCGGACCAGTCCGCGCTTAACCAAAAAACTGCTGTCTTGCGGCTCGCTCACCATCGCTCATCTACATCCGTCAGACCATTATATGGTACTAGTTGGGCCGGTGTGGCAACGGCCGTCAGCTAGACGCTATCCTGATAGGAACCGACGCACCTCGCCAACAAGGTCATCGGCCTCATCGAGGGGCGCTTCCATCACGGCTTGGGCCATGATTGATGCCGAAGCGGCTAGGCCACTCTTCTCTGTGAGCCCACTGTATCATGCAGGAAC
>JAPUKM010000056.1 GCA_027295645.1 Chloroflexota bacterium
GCTGAAGCGCATACGGAACATCCTGGCAAACGAGAATGTGGCGCTGGTGCTGGACCGGTACCGGGAGCAGTGGGACCGGTTGGCCTACCTGATGGTCCAGGGGACCGCGCGAGTCATCGAATCGGGGCCAGAGCAGGAACGGGCCATCGCCCTTCTGCGGGAGAAGTACTCCCAGTATCTGGCTATGGCCCTGGAGTCGGCCCCGGTCATCGAGATCACGCCACGGCGGTTCATCCAGTGGGGGGCCGTGGGCGTCGAGGAGGCGGAGCAGCCGTGAGCGATAGGCCTCACCGCAGCAGAACGGTGGCGACCACCGGCATATGGTCGGAGGCCTCACTCGCTGGAATAACAACCTCCTCCGCAGTCAGGTCAGGGGACAGCCAGATGTAGTCGATCCGGTATTTTGGGGCCTCCGAGGGCACCGTATACCCCGGATCGATGCCGGCCAGGTCCAGCACGTCGGCCAGCCCCGCATCGCGTATCATCTGCGCCTCCGGGTCATCCTTGCGGGCGTTGAAGTCGCCCATGATGACCGTGCGGTCGTCGCCGCCCCAGAAGTCGAGGAGCTCCTGCGCCTGCTGGGCACGGACAGCCGCATCCTCCCGGATGTGATGGAGATGCGTGGTGACCACCCGCAGCTGTTGACCATCGCCCAGGTCAAGCCGCGCCCACAGATATCCACGGGAGAAGAGCAGCCCCTCCGGCGGCAGCTTTACGCTCTCCCACTCCAGGATGGGATAGCGACTGAGCATAGCGTTCCCCCACAGCGATCCGGTGGCTGGCCCGAAGATGTAGGGCATCTCCAGTCGCTGGGAGAGCCAGGTCAGCATGTCCAGCGAGCCGTTGACCACCCACCCGCGGGAGACCTCCTGGAGGCCCACCACGTCCGGGTCCTGGGCCTCAATGACGCGGGCGATGGCCTCCATGCCCAGGTGACCGTCAACGTCGAACCCGTTGTGCAGGTTGTAGTTCACGATGCGCACCGGAAATCCCTCATCGGCCTCAGCCTCGGGCGTCTCCCACGTGAGCGCCCACACCAAGGGAACAACCACCAGCAGGAGAGCGATCTGGGCCGGCAGCCAGCCAACCTGGACAGCAGGCCCATCCCTGGGGGACGTGCGCAGAGAGGCCAGGGCGCATATCGCGAGCAGCAGGCCGGCAAGAGGGGGCACCACCGGGTTGTCATACGGCAAATCCATGTCGAAGGGAGCATAGTAGGCGAACACCAGGCCCAGGAGGACCACCATACCCACACCGTGGCTGGCGGTCGTCCGTGCCAGCCCCGGCGCGCCGGTGCCCCGCACGAGAGCATCCACGACGAACACCAGGAGCACGGCACCGGAGAGCTGTCCGACCAGGAGAAGGGCGGCATCGAGCGCCGCCTCCGAGGACGGCACTGCCGCCACGGCGATGAGCGCCACTCCAGCGACGGCCGCCAGCGGCCACCGTGAACGCTGGCCGCTGTTCAGAGTCCACACCGCCACCATCAACCCAACTGCGTGGCTGAAGAGCAACCATGCATACGCCACCGGGTAGGTCCACTCGGTAAGGGTCGCCAGACGGGCCAGGTTCTGGAAGAGCAGCATCTGGAGGAAGAGAAAGGGCCCCAGGCCCAGCCATGGCAGCACCTGGCTCCAGGAGCCCTCTCGGACCTCACGGCCATCCGCCGCCGCATCAGAGGCCGGTGCTGAAGACAGCAGCCCCCAAAGAGACACCCACAGAAGCACCGCCAGCACGCCGACCACCAGCAGAGTGCTCACGCCGCCGTCCCAGCTTACGTCGTAGGTGGTGTAGGCGCCGAGGAGGGTGACATCTATGGAGAGTCCCAGGAGCAGCCCAAGGGCAAAGCTGCCCGGTGCCAGATCCTTCCTACCCCGGACATAGCTGAGGTATGCGGGCAGGAACAGGAGAAACAGGACCACCCCACCGGAGGCGAGGACGAAGTCCACAACAGTCGCACCGGTCCAGGCCTGCATCGCAAGCCGGACCACGCCAAGCCCACCAGCGGTGACGATCAGCATGAACCGGAGACCCAACAGGCGACGGAGGGCGGCCGCGAGGAAGGCGGTGGCAAAGATAGCGAAGCCCAACAGCCCGATGTAGACCGTGTCCCAGTGAAACGTGTCTCTCAACAGAAAAGAGGCAAGAGACAGCACTACCCGTACTGACTGCATACCAAGTACGACGGTCAGGGCCGTGAGTCCTAGCTGGACCCATAGGGGGTAACGGCGCATAAGCATTGACGGAACCTACGACCCTACTGGCTTGTCGACCTTGTAGTACAGCTTGGGCTCGGTGCGGTTGAGAATGTTCCGAATCCGCGGCGCGTGGCGAATGAAGACCAGCGCCGCCAGGATGGATACGGGAACTATAGAGTAATCGGGAAAGAGCAGGTACGTGACTATGGGCACCGCCACCGTGCCGAGGATCTGGCCCAGGACCAGGAGTCTCGTGAACAATACCGTCACAAAGAACACTACTAGCCAAATGGGCATCAGCAATGGCGCAAGGTAGGCGAGGACGGGTAGTGACGTCGCGATACCCTTGCCGCCTTTGAACAGGAGGAAGACGGAGTAATTGTGGCCCACCACGGCCATAATGCCGCCCGTGGCAGCACCCACGCTCACGTCATCACCCGTGGCATTGGTGATGACATACCCCAGAGCCATGGCCAGCACGCCCTTGAACGAATCCCCCAGGAAGGTTAGCAGCATCAGAAGCCTGGAACTGGTCGCCCGAAGCGTGTTCAGCGTCCCGACGTTGCCGGTGCCCCACTCCAGGATACTTTTGTGAGCGAAGTGTTTGACTACCAGGAAGGCCGTTGGAAAGGCTCCCAACAGATAGCCCAGCAGGCCTATGACGACAAGGACGCCGATTTCAGTATCCACCGCGTCGCCACCTCCGCAACGGTGATTTTGCTACCCACCTGGCGCGACGACAGGTCGCCACCCAGTGTATGGGTTTCAGGGGAACAAGGCAAGGTGAAACCGCAATCCCGGGAAAGCGAGCCGGATAGTATAGAGGATCAATAGAGCCGCCACCGCTCGATCGGCCAGCCGCGAGCCCGGGCCAGATTCCGCAGTCTTCGGTCCGGATTCACGGCCACAGGGTTGCCGATGCTCTCCAAAAAGGCCACGTCCGAGTAGCTGTCGGAATAGGCGTAGCTTTGCTCCAGGTCAACGTTCAGATTGGCACCAACCCGTCGCGTAGCTTCGGCTTTGCGTTCGGCGCTCATAGGACCATGGAGCAGGCGTCCGGTCAGGTGGCCGTCCTTGGCCTCCGGCTCGGCGGCGACCAGGGCATCCACCTCCAGAAAGCGGGCCAACGGTCTTAGGGTCGGCTCAACACCGCCACTCACTAGGATGACGCGATGGCCCGCCTCTCGATGATAGTGGAGCCTTTCAAGTGCCCGGGGGAACAAACGGGGCTGCCAGTACCGCTCCACAGCGCTCTCTGCCCATAGGGCCAGTCTAGAATGCTCCACCCGTGCATAATTTTGGTAGAAGGCCCTGCCGAATTGAGCTCGGCTCAGTGTGTCCAGGAGGGCATAGTAGGGGACTTTCGGCAGAAACCGCATCAGACGGAACAACCTCACGTGGAGCGGAACCTCCTGTAGCCAAAAGTCCAGGTATGTCCGGATGACGTTCGTGGACGAGAGGGTGCCGTCAACGTCAAAGAAGGCTGCGGGGGTGAGCTTCGCAGCGGTCTTGTCCTCGCGTTCCTCACTCATGAAAGGTCTTTGACGGCCTTCTGGACATCCTCAGTGATCCGCCGCGCTGTTTCTTGGGAGCCGTTGGCGCTGTCACCATTGAGATACGTCTCCACCAAAATAGGGGCGCCGAAACGGACGTGGATTGGGTGACGTCTCGGAATGCTTCGTCCCTTGGCCAGGGCTTCAAAACTTCCGGAGATATGGACAGGGATGATTGGGGCACCCGACTCCAGGGCCAGCAGGCCAATCCCCGCTTTGAATGGCTGAACATCTCCTGTGATACTACGGCCACCCTCAGGATAGAAGATCAACACGTGGTTTTGTCGCAGGAGTGCGACTGCCAGCCCAAGTCCATCCGTAAAATGGGCGTGGCGGTCAAAGGGTATGGCGTCTATGAACACGCGTGATATCCAGCTCCAACGTTTGTTCTTAAAGAAGTAGTCCTTGGCTGCAACGGGATGCAGGTCAGAGTAACGTTTGCCCAACAGCACCAGTAACGCCCCGGTATCCAGATGACTGGTGTGGTTGGTAGCTACTATCATAGGTCCTTTGGGCGGAAGATTCTCCATGCCCTCCCAGTGGAATCCCAGGTAGAAGCGATAGGCCAGAGAGACCAGCAATCGGGTGAGCCCCCGTGCAGGACGCCACAGCCATCTGGCCCCCAGCCGACGCTTCACCTCCTGTTCATCGGGCACATTGATATTCAGAGATGTCCGGCGACCTTTGGCGTGTGTCGTGTCCGCCTCTGCGCGGACCCAGGCCATCCGCTTCTCCGCACCAGGCTCTTCCAGTTCAGGTACGGCCCTTGGGCCAATGCCCAGCAAGAACCGCTGAATGCCAGGGATGTGGATCTGCTGGATGTACCGTTGCCAATCGATGCGGGTTACATCGAAGTTAAACAGCTGCCGTTCCTCTTGGGAAAGGGAGGCCAGCACCTCAACCATGCGCTGGCTCTGGTATTGGCAGTGAGCGTTGCTGTAGGGAGAATAGATTCGTGCCCAGTAGGCCAGCCGCTCTACGGAGGCGTGCCGAGAGCGAGCGGTCCTGCGAAGGCGACGGCCCCAGGGAAGGGCCGAGCACAGCAGGCCCAGCGCCTCCAAGCCCCTCAACGGCAACTGGTAGCGGAACCGCAGTCGCCTGAGGAAGCTTTTGGTGGAGGGGAAGGTGATGTGGGGCAACTCTTTGGAGGGCTCCCCGCGCCCGCTCAACGGCTCCCTCCGGAAATGCTCCTGCACCAGATCAGAGAAGGTCTTGAGGGTGAGCGGGTTCTGTGTGCCGGTGGCTATCTGATAGACCGGCTGTCCGCCCTCCTGATGGCCCGCGGGAACAGAGGCCAGAAGGGCGTTTACCACCATATCCACCGGCACCATGTCTACAATGACTTCCGGGTCTCCCGGGAAGTCAGGGAGCTGCTTGCGCCCGAACGCAATGATGAGTGGGTCCAGCATGCGGAGGCCGTCCAACCAGCCCGGTTCAGGGGACTCAAAGGCGCTCTCGATGATGGAGGGACGGAAGATAACGGTGGGAACGTCACCACGGTGGCGCATAATCATCTGCTCGCCCATGGCCTTGGTGAAGGTGTAGATGTCGTTCCAGCCACGGCTGCGGGCCCACCGCATTCCCTCTGCAATCAGGCGTTGTTTGACCCAGCCCTGCCTGAGCCGCTCCGGTTCGGGCGTGCTGCCGTGGCCATCTTTCTGACGTCGTGCCGCCCATGCGAACATCGCGCGACGCCACAACGCATGGGAGCGGCGCTCCTCCCGCTCTCTGAGGGTGGTGAGGGCCGCAACCTCCTCCTCTACATCGTACGGCTTGCGGGAGACGTCATCCACGTCCGCCATGGCCTGTGCCGGGTCCAGGGGCTCCTCGTTCACCAAGCCCTGGCGGCTGCCGTTGACGTAGCAGGTGGACACGTGGAGCAGGATCGCATCCTGGCATTCCCGGGCAAACTCAAGGACGCGGACGGGCCCCATGGTGTTGAGCTCCAGGGCAACCTCCAGATCGCCGTCGAAGGCCACCGCGGCGGCGCAATTGATGATGACCTGGACCTCACTCTGGAGCCTCTGGCGCGTGGCATCGTCCAGCCCAAGGTTCTCCTCAGAGAGGTCGCCGGCCACCGCCTCCACCTTCTCGCGCACCAGAGGGTCGAAGGCGTCACCGAGCCGCAGGCGGAGACGGTCAAAGGCACTGGAGGCGAGAATCTCCTGATGGAGCCGCTCATCGGCTGAGACCGTTCTGCCGGAACGGTCGGTCCTGGGCCGAACGAGGACGTAGAGGCGACGTATCTGAGAAAGGTCGCGAAGAACCTTCTCCACCAGAACCCTGCCAACCAGGCCGGTGCCACCCGTGACCAGCACCACCTTGTCGTTAAAGTATTCTTGAATACTCAAGGCTTTTCCTAGCAGAGGAGGTGTCGTGCAATTCTACCAGAAAATAGCGGCAACAGACACGCCGTGCTGAGTAGTATGACACAAGATGGTCACGGTGCCTCCTGGGATGCCGTTGTCTGATCCTTGGGAACTAGCACTGAAATAGCATGCGGGACAACCTGGATGGTGGCCGGCGTCTGGGTGATCTGCTCGCCATCTGCCCACAGCCAGAGGGGCTCCCTGGACTCTATCTCCAGGCTCCGCGTGAGCGCCATGGTTACGGCCGGATGGTTGACGTGCTTGCCGCTGAAGGCCTTGGGGACCATGCGGAGAAACGTCCGCCTGGGCACCGGCCGCACGAGGCAGAGGTCCAGCAGGCCGTCGTCCAGCGATGCCGAGGGCGTGACCTTCATACGGCCGCCGTACCTGGTCGTGTTCCCCGTTGCCGCCATGTAGATATCGCCCTCGAACCTGCCGAAGTCGCCCTTGAGGCTGACCCAGCGGCTCTTGTACTTGAAGAGGGTGGCCAGCACGCCGTAGAGATAGGCCAGGGTGCCCCGCAGGAAGGAGGGCGGACGGCCTTCGTCGACGTACTGCGCCACCTCACTGTCGAATCCAAGGGTGGCCACGGTGGTGTAGTACCTATCGCCTATGCGTCCCAGATCGATGGAGCGTGGGACGCCGTGGAGCAATGTCTCGGTCACGGCGTTGGAGTCCCGGGAGAGGTTCAGGGCAAACACCAGGTCATTGCAGCGGCCGGAAGGTATGATGCCCAGGACGGTGTTGGTGGCACCGTCAGACGCAGCCATCATGCCGTTGACCACCTCGTGCACCGTGCCGTCGCCCCCGCAGGCAACGACCCGGGTGGCTCCAGATTCAACGGCCGCCCGGGCCATGCGCTCGGCATCGCCTTTGGCCTCGGTGACCTGGACAGAGACGGTGGCGCCGTTCTCCTCCATGGTCTGCGCCACCCGCCGGGCCAGGGCGAGTGCCCGGCCCTTGCCCGCGATGGGATTGGCTATGAATTCCCAGCTATCCTGTGTCACGGCTACTCCATATCGATCATGAAAACGGGGGGCAGGTGGAACACCGAGACCTGTGGAGAACGGCCTACAGTGTCCTGGGCCATATCCAGGGCCGTCTCCAGGCTGTGTGCGGTCTCGTAGCCCAGGGTATCGGCTACCTGCTGGTCACGCGCCCCTACAACGATCACGCGGCCCAGGTAGCTCTGTGCGTAGCATCCCCAGTACCACATGTAAAAGGGATGAGCGCCGTGGTAAGCGTGGGAATTGCGGTACATGTCTATGTACCGCGGGTTGGTGGCGAAGGACTCCTCATAGCCGCGCTCCACCTCAGCGGGGTCCCTCGTCTGGGAGAGGACCTGGTTGTAGAAGTCGATGTAGGGCGCGTGGTGCACCGTATGGAAGCGGTTCTCCAGCGGATGCATGATGATCAGGACGCCTCCACGGCGCACCAGGGGCTTTCCCCGGTAGAGGTTGAACAGGTAGCCCAGGGCGTTGCAGTGGACCAGGATGGGGTTCAGGATGGAGTTGACGTTGTAGGGGCCCAGGTATGGGATCCCCATCACCATGACGTCCGCCTGACCCTTCACCGGAACCGCCTGCTGGCGGAACACGTTGGCCAGCGTGTACTCGTGGACAGGGTCAGTGAGTCCGGCGGCTATGCCGGTGACGCCGAAGGGGGCCTTCACCGACTGGAAGATGGCGCGCCGCACGGAGTAGGGCATCACCTTCATACTACGGCTGTTGAGGCCGAAGACCGCCTTGTCCCAGACATTCCAGTCCCGCTCCTGCTTCTGCAGATGGTTCAAGACCGGCGGGAAGGTGTTGGTGTTCAGGGTGGTCTCTATCTTGAACACGTTGACCTGCTCCTCAACAACGGCGCCCATGCGGTCACAGGCATGGTGCAGGGCGGAGTTGGGCGGGTCCATGTAGGAGGTGGAGTGCATGAGTGTGTGGACGTTGTGATGCTGGCGCATGGTGCGATAGGGGACCAGGCCTGTGTTGATTGACTTGTGCCCCCCGTCCATGGAGACGATGTTGATGTTGACGTAGATGAGGAGATCAGACTCCACGATTCGCCGTGGGAGCATCACCTCCTCGCCTGCGGAGGTCTCGCCCAGGAGCACCATGTTCTCCAGGTCCTCGGCATCGTGGTTGTAGAGGCGATCGGGTGGGAAGGCGTTGAAGATGCGGGAGCCCAGCACCCGCTTCAGCTCCCCGGGCGTCATGCGCCGGTGCAGGCCCAGTGCGGCGACCAGGTGAATGTCCTCAATACCGTGGTCGGCCAGCTTGACCAGCACCTTTTCGATGACCCGCTGGCGGACGTCCGGCGTTTGCATCGGTGGCAACGGCAGGGAGATGTCGTCGAAGGCCACGGTGACCTTCATCCCCGGCCGCAACTGTGCCGAGAGGGGGTCACACCCCATGGGCTTCTCCAGTGCATCCTCAATGGCCGCATCCAGATCAGGAAGAGGAGGCAACGGAGGGGGTGGATAGATGACCCGAGTGCCCACAGGGAGCTTCTCGTGACGGAATGCCTCGCCGCTATAGAAGTAATACCGATCGTTGGGGCGCTCCACATAGGTGACAAGCGCCTCCTTGTCCAGCTCTATATTGGCGGGGAGTGTGTCGCTCATGGCTCCTCCTCCGTGAAATCGAAGGCCACTTTTGTAGCTCCTGATCTGCCGGGCGACATCGCGGTTGCCAGGGCTGCACGGTGTCGACGCAGGGGAAACCGGTGACTTACCAGCCTCCCCAGCCGCTCCGCCCAGCCGTCGCGGGCGAGCAGGCTCAGGGCCAGGTCAAACGTCTTTATCCTATCCTCTCCGTACACCTCCATACTATAGGTGTACGAA
>JAPUKM010000057.1 GCA_027295645.1 Chloroflexota bacterium
TGCGGACCGGATAGCTCACGATGCCCTGCTGGCCAATGGCCGCCGAGCCTATGTCCGAGACGGTGCCCTCCAGCACCTGCCCCGGCAGAGCGTCCAGCGTCACCTCCGCCCGGGCACCCTGCTGGATGAACAGCACGTCGATCTCGTCCACGACGCCGTCCACCTCGACAACAGAGGGGTCGACGACCTCGACGACGGTGGTGTTTGCGTTGACCGCCTGCCCGGCCTCCACGTTGACCAGGGATATAATCCCGGCCATGGGGGCCTGGAGCGTCGCGTCCTCCAGTCTCTGGATGGCGGTGTCCAGCGTCGCCTGTGCCGAGGCAAGCTCCGCCTCCCGAAGGGTGACCTCCAGAGGGTCCACACTGCCTTTGAGCTCGGCCAGGTCCTCCCCCGCCTTGGCCAGGGTGGCCTCGGCCACAACCAGCTGCTTCTCCCTGAGATCCACCTCCAGTGGGCTGAAGCTCTCTTCCGCCTTTGCCACGGCGACTTCCGCATTCGCAATGGCCTTTGCAGACTGGGTCTCGGTTGTGCTCAGAGCATCCTTGGCGTCACCATTGGCGCTCCACGCATCATTCATCTCTTTCATGACACAGGCTCCCTGTGAGGGGACCACTCCATCCTCACAGGTGGGGACGATGGGGCCGGGGTAGAAGTTGAGCCAGGTGTACAGGGTGACCTCATCCCACGGGGTGGCCTGGTCATCTGCCGTCGGCCCATCCGCCAGGTGTGCCTTGTTGGAGTCCAGGTAGCGTAGGTCCGGGTTGAAGAGCGACTCCAGGTCAGCGCCCCAGGAGTCAAGCAGGGTGTCCGGTGCCAGGTCGGCCTCCTCTCCGGCTCCATCGATGTAGATTCCAAGCCACCTGGCGAACGTGGCCACGTAGTCCACTTCAGCGGCGTCCGAGGCGTCCTGGGCCTCTTGCACCTTCTCCCCCCATTCGTTCCGCGCCAGCATCAGGTCTCCCCGGGCATTGGCAAGCACGGTGCTGGCCGAATTCACCTCAACACCGGTGTCGCCCAGCTGCTCGGCGGGCCCATCTTGCACTTCGTCGAGCGCCTTCTGTGCGTTCATCAGGGAGAGGCTCGCGTTGGCCACGTTTGCCTCGGCCTGAGCAATGTCCAGGGGCGTATGCGGGTCGTTTGCCAGAGCCAACGCCTCTTCGGCGTTCCTCAAAACGAACCGCGCATTTGCGACGGATTCTTCAAGTGACGCAACGGTGGCGTCGTCCAGTCTCAGCAGGAGATCGCCATCCTCCACGCGCTCTCCCTCCTCGGCGAACACCTCCGCCACGGTTCCCTGGGTGCCAAAGGCCAGCGCTTCCCTGGTGGAGAAGATGATGCTGCCGTTGGTGGAGACCCGGTTGGTCAGGTCACCGTACTGGACGGGTATGAGCTGCTGGTTCTGTGCGAGCTCCAGCTGGCTTGATCCGCTGACCAGGGCGTACACGCCGTAGCTGGCACCCGCGCCGCCCAGCAGTATGGCGAACAGTATGAGAATTTGCCAGGGACTTATTCCTTTGATCTGATCAAACGCGGCTTGCATGTCGGTTTTCCCTCTCTGCATGGCTTCGCGAATAGGCTAACACCGAATGGCGGTACCCAAGCAAGGGGGCACCGCGATCAGGTTGACGAAGAGCGACCTGACTTCGGGACAACTGCCACTCATCATATGACTATATAACGAGTGCCGCCGTGAAACGTCAGGAGAGGGCCCAGATGACGGTGGTGGTGAGGAGTACGGGGTGGAAGGCGGCGAGGGAGCGTTACGACTTTCGTCGGAGGGGGTGGCAGCGTATAATTGGCGTACGGAGACGCTTCCGCCCGGAAGCTCGGGGTGAGCGGTTGGTCGCGCTCAGAATGACAGGTAAGGGGGGCTGCTCATGTCGTTAGGCCAGTTCAGGACGAGGGGGGCGCTGAAGAGGATGTCATGAACGTGCTGGACTACATGGAGCGGTACGGCCACGAGCAGCTCAGCGTCTATACGGATAAGGACGCCGGGCTGCGGGCGCTCATTGCGATTCACGATACGACGCTGGGGCCGGCGCTGGGTGGCGTCCGGGTGTGGCCGCACGCTACGGAGGATGAGGCGGTGATGGACGCGCTGCGTCTGAGCCGGGCGATGACCTACAAGTCGGCGGCTGCGGGGTTGGACCTGGGCGGCGGCAAGGGACTGATCATCGCGGACTCACGGACCGATAAGACAAAGGCGCTGATGCGAGCCTTCGGCCGTTTTGTCGATACGCTGGGGGGGCGGTACATCACGACGGAGGATGTGGGCACATCTCTGGATGACCTTGAGTGGATAGCGGAGGAGACGGCCCACGTGAGGGGGCTGCCGCTGTCGCGAGGAGGGAGCGGCGAGACGTCAGAGATGACGGGCTGGGGCGTCTACCGGGGGCTGAAGGCGTGCGCAAAAGAGGTGTGGGGGAACGACTCGCTCTCCGGTAAGAGGATCGCCTTCCAGGGGTTCGGCCACACGGCCACCTTCCTCACCAAACACCTCCTCAAGAGGGAGGAAGGGGTCAGGCTTATCGTCACCGACCTGAACGAGGAGGCGACGAGCCGTGCGCGGGAGTGGGCCGGGGCGGAGATCGTGAGCCCCAACGACATCTACGATGCGGAGTGCGACATATTCTCGCCAAGCGCCCTGGGCGGCGTGCTGAACGGGGAGACCATCCCCCGGCTGAAGTGCAGGATTGTGTGCGGCTCCGCCAACAACCAGCTCCTCAGTGAAGAGGACGCCGGGGCCCTCCGGAAGCGGGGCATCCTGTACGCGCCGGACTATATTGTCAACGCCGGCGGGGTGATCAACATCTCGTACGAGGCGGACGGCGGCTATAATGAGCAGGCGGCGACGGAGAAGACGGGCCGCATCTACGAGACGATGGAGCAGGTGATAGCCATCTCCAAACAGCAGGGCATCACCACCGCCGCAGCCGCCGACCGGCTGGCGGAGGAGCGGATAGAGCGGGCTCGCAAGGACCGTACCACCACACGATGAGGAGGAGGCCACAGGTGCTGAAGAGACCCACGATGCTGGCGTTGCTGTTGCTGCTGCTGGCCGCGCTTGGGGTAGCCTGCGGTGGAGGCCCGACGCCAACAACGACACTCACTCCCGTACTCACACCCCTACCCACACCAACTCCATTTCCGACGCCAACTCCACTACCGAAGGGACCACCCATGACTATCGACGCAACGAAGACGTACATCGCAACGCTCAAGACGGAGGTGGGGGACATCGTCATCGAGCTGAACCCTCAAAAGGCTCCCATCACGGTCAACAATTTCGTGACGCTGGCCCGCAATGGATACTATAACGGGACCACCTTTCACCGCGTGCTTCTGGACCCCCTGTTCATGGCACAGGGGGGCGACCCCACGGGAACGGGATCCGGGGGCCCCGGCTACACGATTCAGGACGAGTTCACGGACCTGAGCCACGAGCGCGGTGTGATCTCCATGGCGAACACCGGACAGCCCCACACCGGAGGCAGCCAGTTCTTCATCACCTACGTGCCGACGACCCACCTGGACGGCATGCACACGGTCTTCGGCAAGGTGACCAGTGGGATGGATGTGGCGGAGGCGCTGAAGCCACGCGACCCGAACCAACAGCCCGATTTTCCGGGCACGACGCTGATCGAGGTGGTGATCGAGGAGCGGTAGGAGGGCGGCTCACCGCCGGGCAGGGGACGCTTGCCTACTGATAGGGCGTATCGTCGAGGGTCTGGTCGCTGATGCCGAAGTGGTGTGCGACCTCGTGCACCACGGTGACGCGGACCTCCTCCACCACGGCCTCTTTGGTAGCGCAGCGCGCCTCAACGGGGCGATGGAAGATGGTGATGACGTCTGGGAGCTCCATGGTGTAGTCGCTCCGCTCGGTGAGGGGGATGCCGTGGTACAGCCCAAGGAGGTCATGGGGGTCGCTGATGTTCGCGACCGCCAGGTCATCCGGGGAGGGCCACTCTCTGACGACGACGTCCACGTTGTCCATGCGGCTCTTGATGGGGACGGGAATGTTCTCCAGTGCTCGGATCACCAGTTGCTCGAACTCCCAGCGCCTGAGTCTGACCATCGGTCTATTCCTTGAGACCAACCTTGGCCCGTAGCTCCTTGAGGACGTCCAGGTTCTCCTTGTCAGGGCCGTTGCCCTCCATCCCGGGCACCTCCAGCAG
>JAPUKM010000058.1 GCA_027295645.1 Chloroflexota bacterium
CGCCCCAGGCCCGCCGCCTCCATCTCCACCCGGTCGCCGTCCTGCAGCGCGCTCAGCCCCTGGTGGTTGGTGCCGCAGGAGAGCAGGTCGCCGGGGTTCAGGGTGGCTATGGAGGTCACCCACTCGAAGGTGTGCGGGATGTCGACGCCCATATCGGCCGTGGTGTAGTCCTGGCGCAGATCGCCGTTGACCCACAGCTTGACCGGAAGGTGCTGCGGGTTCGCGACCTCGTCGGCGGTGACCAGGAACGGCCCCATGGGACCGAAGCTGTCCCACGACTTGCCGATGAACAGGCTGTTCTGGTGCAGCCCCCGCGCCGACACGTCGATGAAGTTGACGTAGCCGAAGATGTGGCTGTAGGCGTCGGCGGCCTTCACATCAGCCGCCTCCCTCCCGATCACCAGCGCCAGCTCCGCCTCATGGTGGAAGATGTCGGCTTTGTCGGGTGGAAGGACCACCGTATCCCCGTTGCCGATCACGCAGTTTGGCGACTTGAGGAAGGCGTTGAGCGGCTTGGGCTCCTTGATGGCGGCGTCCTCCAGGAAGTTGGCCGCCATGCAGACCAGGTTGACCGGCTTCGGCAGCGGCGGTCGAAGCCGCACCTCTCCCACCGGCACACCGGGTGAGGAGGCGTTGAGGGCCTCCTCTATGCGGTCCCGGTAGCGACTGAAGCCGGCGATGAGGCCGCTCATCCAGTCGTGGGGCGTGACGTGGGGGATGTCCGCGATGACCCTGGAGATGTCCACGACGGTATCGCCCCGTAGCACCCCTGGTATGAAATCGTCAAAGAACAGCAGTTTCATCCCGCTGACCCCTTGGCCTCCGCGGCCTCTTTCTGAGCGCGGGTCAGGCGGGGCCATTCCCGCCTCAGCGCGTCCTTCACGTCCACCCGCAGCCTCCCCAGACCCGCCCCCTCCATCTCCACCACATCGCCGTCCTGTAGTGGCCCCAGGCCCCGGTGGTTGGTCCCGCAGGAGAAGATGTCGCCCGGGTCCAGCGGTGTGATCGCGGAGGCCCACTCCAGGCTCTCCGCGATGCTGCGAGCCATATCGGTCATGGGGTAGTCCTGACGCAGCTCGTCGTTGACCCATAGCTTGACCTGAAGGTGCTGCGGGTCGGGGATCTCATCAGCGGTTACCAGGTAGGGCCCCATGGGGGCGAAGGTGTGCCACGACTTGCCGGGGAAGAAGGTGTCCGTGGCCAGGTTGCCCACCGCCAGCCCCCTTGCCGACACGTCCATGAAGTTGACGTACCCGAAGACGTGGTCGTAGGCATCGGCGGCCTTGATGTGGCTGGCCCGCCTGCCGATGACCACCGCCAGCTCGGCCTCGTGCTCGAAGATGGCGGCGGGAGCGCTGGGGATGACCACGGTGCTGCCGGGGTCGCTCACGGCGTTGGGGGACTTGAGGAAGGCGTTCAGCGGTTGCGCCTCCTCGTCTGGCGACTCTATGAAGTTGCGGGCCATGCACAGCATCTTGCCCGGCCTGGGGAGCGGTGCCCGCAGCCGCACCCGGCCCAGCGGTATACCGTCAGAGGACGGGCCGGCCGCCTCCTCCAGGCGTTCTCTGTACTGTGCCCACCGCTCGATCAGCCCGCTGATCAGGTCGTGGGGGCCAAGATGGGGGATGTCACGGACGATGCCCGATACGTCCACCACGCTGTCGTCCTTCACTATCCCCAGCGTGAAATCGTTGAAATAGGCCAGCTTCACGCCATTCCCCCGTCACCAGCCTGATCACGGGATGCCATGGCTAGTCGGACCCGATGATGGTCTTGATGGGCACGGTCTCCTCCCGCGTGGGGCCGGTGGAGATCAGGTGAACGGGCGTGCCGATCAGCTCCTCCAGCCGCCGCACGTACCGGCGCGCACCCTCCGGGAGATCCTCCAGTCGCTGCACGGACGCCGTCGGCTGGTCCCATCCCGGAAGCTCTTCGTAGACCGGCTCGCAGCGCTCCAGCACCTCGCTGCTGGTTGGAAAGTGGTCGATCTCCTTGCCGTCGACCCGGTAGCCGGTGCATATCTTGATGGGCGAGATATCGTCCAGCACGTCCAGGCGGGTGAGCACAAGAGAGGTGTACCCGTTCACCTGGGCGCTGTACCGCGCCGCTACGGCATCGAACCAGCCGATGCGACGGGCGCGTCCGGTGGTGGTCCCGTACTCCCAGGCCAGATCCCGGATGGCGTCGCCGACCTCGTCGGTCAGTTCCGTCACCAGCGGCCCGCTGCCCACCCGGGTGGAGTATGCCTTGAACACCCCGGCAACCCCCGCGATGGCGGTGGGGGGGATCCCCGCGCCCGTGCACGCTCCCCCAATGGACGGCGACGATGAGGTCACGTACGGGTAGGTGCCGTGGTCGATGTCGAGCAACGTCCCTTGGGCGCCCTCCAGAAGGATGCGCTCCCCCTTGGCAAGGGCACTCTGGAGAATCATCTCGGTTGGCCGTATGTAGGGGGCAAGCTCCTCCGACCAACGGCGGCACTGCTCCACCAGCGTCTCAGCGGAGATCGGCTCTCCACCGTACACCTTGGTGATCAGGGCGTTCTTCTGCTCCAGCACGTTGTGTAGCCGGGGCAGGAAGCGCTCCTCGTCGTTCACCTCCAGCAGATCGCCGACGCGGATACCCACGCGC
>JAPUKM010000059.1 GCA_027295645.1 Chloroflexota bacterium
GCTGGTGACCGATGGAGATGCGGCTGCGGCTGTCTCCGAACATGCCGTGCCTGACGATGTGGGGCCGGCCTCCCGACCGCTTCACCGCGTCTATGAGGTTGATTCCGTGCTGCCCGCCATTCGGACTGTTGCCAGTGGTAAGGAGATACATCCTGTCCACGCCCGCCACCGCCGCGTCCAGGGTCTCGGGTTTCTCCATGTCGGCCACCACCACTTCGGCCCCCTGATCCCTCAGCCCCTGGGCCTTGGCCTCGTTGTGCACCAGGGCCCGTACCTGCTGGCCTGACTGGAGCAACGTCGGTATCAAGATGCTCGCCACGTTTCCCGTTGCGCCCGTAACTAGAATCATTCTCTTCCTCTCTCTCTGCCTGTGCGGCTTGCCTTTCCGAGGATTGGCTCCCGAACCGGAAAACGATCAAGATACTATGATGCTCCTCGTCTGTCCATCGGTGCGGGCAGTACACGTGTCACATTAATGGACAGGCGAGGTGTCGATTCTATCTGCCGAGCAATTTGGCAGTCAATCGCCCATGCGACTTTGTTGCCCAAACTGCATTGGGATGATAAATATCGAGGAAGGGGCTAGTCCCATCTTCAAGCTGATGGTAGTATCTTTTAGTCTGTAGCGTTTGAGACTGCAGGCGGTTGTCCCAAACTCTCCTATTTTAGAGATTATCGATTTGGATTATGGCGGAGTGAACATGAATCTTGAGCAGGGGCATGCCAGAGCACCGGTTAAAGAAGGTGGATACATCGGTTACGTGACGCATGCATCTAAATTAAAAGTAATGTGTGGGTCTGGAAAGGATGGGGACAATGCCAAGGGCTAGCTGGAACGATGTTGTCATAGCAGACAGTGAAACGACCCAGGTCGTCGAGGGGAATCATTATTTTCCTCCGGACTCGGTGAACTGGCAGCATTTTGCGCGAACGGATCTCCATACGTCCTGTTTCTGGAAGGGCTTAGCCAGCTACTACGACATAGTTGTAGATGGTAAGCGATACGAGAACGGCGCTTGGACATACCCGTCGCCGAAACAAGCGGCCGAGCAAATTATCGACCATGTGGCCTTCTACTCACAAGTCAAGATAACACAATAGTTTGGGCCCAATGCTGAATGCAGGGCCACAATTTGCTACCGATAGGCCGTTGAACCACACCGAATGACGTCTGGCCCCGCGGCCTAGCTGCCGAAAAACCCAGCGAAGTCCTATGCGAGGATTAGCCCTTCCACAGGCCTTTGACTTTGTCGAAGAATGATTTGGATCCAACTCTTTGCAGCAGCTTCGACCACTCGTTCTCGGCATTTGCGGCCCGGCTCAGGTCTTTGGTTCTCTGCTCCATCAATTCCAATACTCGCTTGTCTTCACCACCGTCCAACCAGAATCCGTGCTCCGCTGGGCAATAGTCGATCGGTAGGTTGTAGGCATGATAGTTGAACGTAGTCATGACCTGATCACACTTAGGACAGGAGATGTCGCTCTCCCGACGCGCGTACATCATCATGCCCTTAATTTCGTCGTCTGACAGTACGGTATCCTCCAGCTGGTCAAGTTCGGGGTGATCCAGCCACATACCATTGCATTTCGGGCATTGATCGATCTCAATGCCCTTGTATGATCGTATGTTCAGTGCGACCTTGCAGCGTGGACAGTCCATCGTTTCTCTCCAATCCTAATCCGCGACACCAATCTATTGGGTGTGGCCCAGCTCATATTTCAGCTTTTCCTTGATCTCTGCTACGCAAGCTTATTATCTTTGATGTGTCTTGTCTGCCACCCGATACCAGTTCCCGCGCCGAGACTGTTCGAACAATTACCCTTTGGTGCAGGTCTGCACGTAGGCGGCGTAGGCGCACTCACACCGGCTCCGATCGTCGTGTAAACCTCTATACTGGCCCCGTCGTTGTTGGCGATTTCAAAGCATTGAGGTTGCATGAAATGATATCCATTTTCGTCACAATTCAGATAATTCCAGAGTTCATCGAAAGGTTTCGCGAGGCCAGTCTAGGGGATGCTCAGGGATCGGTCAAAGACGAGCCAGGATGCTACCGGTTCGACATACTCCAGGCGAACGCCGATCCGAACCGCTTTCATTTGTACGAGGTCTACTCAAATGAGGAGGCGTTGGAGGAACACAGAAATGCTCCCCACTACCTGAAGTGGAGAGACACGGTGCAAGATTGGTTCGATGGCGAGCCTCAGCGCATCGCTATGACCACCATTTTTCCGTCGGATGACGGATGGCAGAATCAAAAGCCACATCTGTTGGACTGGTAGTTTATTAGGCCACTAGTCTCTTGTTGTGCGTGGTGTGTGAGGCCCCACAACCTATTACCGCAGGCCGCTGGCTACACCCGCCAATGTATCCTTGTGTTGACGCCATAGTGGCATGAATTTGTCCATGAGGGCTCTGAATCGTCGATTGTGTGTCGGTTCCAGTAGATGCACCATCTCGTGAACCACGACGTACTCCAGACACTCTTGCGGATTCTTTGCAAGCTTTGAATTCAGACGAATGCTCCTAGCCAAGGGGTTGCAAGTGCCCCACCTGGATTTCATTTTCCGAAACAAGAGGATCTCCACCTTCACTCCCATGATGGCCTCCCATTTCTGGATCAGCGCGGGAACGGCATCCTTTAGCTGGTCACGGTACCAACGGTCGATGATGGGTTCCCTTTTTGCACGGTCGGTTCCGGGACGAACCTGGAGCACCAGGCTGCTGTGCTTCATGTCAACACGGGGCGGTGCTTCTTCCTCCACCACATTGAGCAAGTAACGATTGCCCCACAGGTAGTGGGTCTCACCATCGACGTACTTTAGTGGCGCTTCAGTCGCCTGGTGGCGCAGCTTCTTCTGGACCTGCTTGATCCACCCAAGCTTGGAAATGGTGAAGGCCCGGATGGTGTCGAGACTCATGCGAGACGGCGCCGATATCTGCACTCTCCCCGTGGTTGGGTAGACTCTCAGGTTAATGTTCTTTATGTCCTTCCGGATCACATCCACCACCATATCGCCTAGTTCAATCGCTTCGGTCATGATCTCATCGCGGCGGGGAGCTTCAGGCCATCGTGCGCCGAAGAGTGTCTTGTATGAATGCGTTCCGTAGCGGCAGTAATTGTTGAGTCTGATCAATTATACCGGGTGACGCTCAACAACGTCTCGCAGAGCACCCTTGAGTACACCGGCCATTTCGCAACTGACAATGTGTGTCGGGTAGTGTGATATGTGATATATGAGGCTGTTCTCGCCCATTGACCGAGAGATGCGGCACGACTATCATCGCCTCCAGTGAGGTGCACTTAGGCCGTGTGTGAGGCACGACGAATTTCCCTCTGTGGTTGTGGAACAGCGATGCAAGTCAATATAATTGCCAGATCATCTACCAGGAGGCAACATGCAGACATCGATTGAGGCTCGCCGCCAAGCTATAGTTGAGCGCCTGAAGAAGGCGCGGGATACGAACCAGAAGTGTCTCGAGGATGTCACGGCTGAAGCGGGCAATGTGGGGTCGGAATGGAGTATCGCGGATCTGCTGCGTCATTCAAACGGGGACGTGTATCGCAACCTGATCACTCGTCTCCTTGACGAGGACAAACCGAAGTTGCCCGGTTTTGATCGGGAGCGCTCCTGGCAGCAACTGACGAATGCCAGCCTGGCAAAGATAGATGAGGCTCTGGAGATGGCCACGACACTTTCTTCAGAGCTGCTGGCTCGTGAGGGCGAGCGTGGGGGGAAACCCTACGGGGTTCTTGATGGCCTAGAAAACTGGACCACCCATTTTGAGGAACACCTGGCCCAACTTCGTGATGAAATCAGGCCTCGGGAGGGGCTGCCAGGCAAATAGCCATCAGGTTTGTGCCCACTGAAGGGCACTCACCCGTTCGAACATTTGCCCTGGAGCGTGCTACTCTGTCTGCTTGCTATATCATGGGTGTTGCCTGGCAACTGCCATGTACGATGGCAAACTTCGTAAAATCTCGACCCTGGGAGAACAACCATGTTCGCCGACGCCCATGCCCACATGTCTGATTATTCTGAGGAGGAGCTGAACAAAACACTGGAGCGTGCCAAGGCCAATGGGATTGAACTAGTGGTGGCGCTGGGTGCCGATGGGGAGACATCTCGCCGCACCGTGGCCCTGGCTAAAGAGAGGCCCATGGTCTATGCGGCCGTCGGGATCCATCCCTGGTTTCTCAAGGCCTCCTTCACCGATGACGATCTGCGGGAGATACGCTCCCTTGCCAACGAAGAGAAGGTGGCTTTCATCGGAGAGATAGGCCTGGATATGAACCGCAATGCAGACCGGCTCGAAGAGCAGAAAAAGGTCTTCACATCTCTCCTGAATCTGGCCAAGGAGTTGGATCTGCCCGTACAGGTTCATTGCCGCGATGCCGACCGAGAGCTCTTGGACATATTGGAGAGGGAGGGGATGCCGTCAAGGGGAGGTATTGCTCACGGCTACAGGGGCAACCCAGAGTTTATCCCTGCCTACTTGGACCTGGGATTCTATATCTCAATCGGCAGAAGTGGCCGGGAGATCAACGAGGAGTCGGAGGCTGTGATCAAAGCCATTCCGCTCGAGCGCTTGCTCCTGGAGACGGACTCCTCTGCGTCTTCCTATGCCAGCGAGGATGGCTACGAACCGGCCAGCGTTACCGTCATCGCCGGAAATATCGCTGGAGTAAAGGGCGTCCACGTGGACGAGGTTGGGAGTACGACCACAGGAAACCTGAAGAAGCTTATGCGCATCTCTTGACCCGTCGGGTTGCGGTTGCCTAGCTGGAGATGAGTGTAGAGCGCCTGAAGGGGTGGGTGGGCAGAGGTCTACCCCGTCACATTGCGGTGCATGACAATTAACCCTTGAAATGTGGCATCACGTCCCCTGCGAACTGTGAATGCGCCCCATGACTTCACGGTGGCATGCTAACACACCAGTATGGTGTGAAAGCCACGAGTAGCAAGACGGCGCAGGCCCGAAACGTATCTGGTAACATGGGGCGGCATGGCAGGTGAGGAATCCGGCCTTCGGCATCAATATTTTTGTAGCTACAATCCCGAGTTGCTCCTGCCACCGCCGTTTGCTGACTGGCCGGTTACATAGCGAGGTGCCGCATGTACGCCATGGTCATTGACCAGCCGGGCGAGGCTGAGGTGCTTCAACCCCGGGAGGTGGAGACTCCTCAGCCGGGCCGCCACGATGTGCTGGTGAAGACCGCCGCCTGTGGGGTCTGCTACCATGACCTGCTTTTGCGCAACGGCACCATGAAGCGGGGCGTTCCCTTTCCTCTCATCGTGGGGCATGAGCCGTCTGGGGTTGTGGAGGCGGTGGGGTCGGAGGTGGGCAGCGTAGCTCCCGGAGACCGGGTGGCCGCCACCCAGTGGACGGGCAACTGCGGGCTGTGCCGCCTGTGTCGCAGCAGCCGGGAGCCGCTGTGTCTGCAGCGGAAGTGGTACGGGCATGAGGTCAATGGCGCGTACGCGGAGTACTTCGTCATTCAGGAGGAGAGCGTGGTCAAGGTCCCTCCCGAAGTATCGCTGGAGGAGGCGTCCATGTTCTCGTGCGCCATCGGCACCGCGTGGCACGCAGTGCGGGACCGGGGAAGGGTGCAGCCTGGCGAGACGGTGCTGGTGACGGGAGCAGGCGGCGGGCTTGGGGTCCACACCATTCAGATTGCGAAGCTCTGCGGCGGACGGGTCATTGCGGTCACCGGGGGGCCGGAGAAGGCAAAACGGCTGGAGGAGCTGGGCGCCGACGAGGTGATCGTCAGCCGGGAGGACTTCTCCGACGAGGTGAAGCGGCGCACGAACGGCCTGGGCGTGGACGTGGTCATCGACAATGTGGGCGGCCCGCTGTTCGAGCCGACCTGGAGGAGCATCGGCCGGGGAGGCCGGTTCGTCCTGGTGGGTGAGCTGTCAAGCAATCTCATCCAGATCAATACGGCGCGCATCTTTCTGAAGGGCGTAGACATTATCAGCACCACCAGCACGTCCCGGACCGGGCTGGAGCAGGTCATGGAGCAGGTGCGGCTGGGAAATATCCGGCCCATTGTCACGGAGAGTTTTCCGCTGAAGGAGGCGGCCAGGGTGCACCGGATGCTGGAGGAGCGCAAGAGTTTCGGCAGGGTGCTCCTCACACCGTAGGTGTTCCTGCTTGAGCACCAGGCCGACTACACCCGTGTTGAACACTACTCGTGGGCCTATCCTGTTTACACTCGGCTTCCTGGTCATTCTTGGATGCACCGGGACTGGACCCACACCAACTCCGACTCCCACGTCTACCCCAGTTTCCGTACCCACCGCCACGCCCATACTCACATCTACCGCTACTCCGACCCCTACGCCTACTTCCAGTCCTACCCCTATACAGACTCCGACTCCTTCGTTTACGTCCACTCCTACGCTTACGCCCACGCTCACCCCAACCGCAACACCAACTCCGGAGCCCACCCCGTCACCCACCTCTACGACAACAAGGCCTGAGCCGATCAGCTTTGCCGGAACCGCCGAAGTGAGCCTGCGTCCCAGCAAGGACAATACCCTCTATGAAATAGCTAGTGTCTCACTCAGCAACGGGGCGGGGAACCACTTTTTCGTTGGAAACACCAACAGGGGTTTACTACGCCGCGCGGTGATCGCCTTCGATATTGCGGGTAGCATTCCCACGGGAGCGACGATAACGAGCGTGCGCCTCATCCTCACTATGTCTCGAACACGTGCCGGAGCCGAATCGATCGAACTCCACAGGGTGCTCGCCGATTGGGGCGAAGGGACTTCCCATGCTCCTGACGTGGAGGGTGAAGGAACCTACTCGACACCAGGTGACGCCACATGGGTGTACCGGTTTTTCGACATGGACCTCTGGCAAGCGCTAGGGGGCGATTTCTCACCAGCAGTTAGCGCCGGTGCGGTGGTTGACGGCATTGGCAGTTACACCTGGACCTCGACGGCTCAGATGGTGGCTGATGTCCAGGGCTGGCTTGACGACCCGTCGAGCAATTATGGATGGCTGCTCAAAGGGAACGAGACAACGAAACGAACCGCGAAGCGATTTGATAGTAGGGAGCACCCCACCGCGGCAAACCAGCCGGTCTTAGCCATAGAGTTTACGTGCTGCGGATAGTCGCAGGCGGGCGTAGTTTGGGCGGTCGCTTGTGAGCCCCACGGGCGCCACTTGCTCCGCCACCGTCCCAAGGCTATGATGCGGCCACGCTTCGCGAGAGGAGGAGACGAATGCCTGAGGTAGAACTGATCCTTACCGGCTACTCGCTGGCCACCGACCAGGGTGGGATCGGCCTGTCCACCATCACGCTTATCCGCGGGCGGCAGAATATCCTGGTGGACACTGGCCCCCAGGGGCGTCGCGAGCTGCTGCTGAATACGCTGTCGGCCCACGGGCTCTCTCCGGGCGACATCGGCACCGTCGTGTTGACCCACGCCCACTGGGACCACGCCCAGAACGTGGATATCTTCCCTAACGCCACCATCTGCATCCATCCCAAGGAGCTGGAGTACGCCCGCAACCCCAAGCCCAATGACTGGGCAACAGCGCGCTACTTCCCCGATACGCTTCGCAACCTGAACGTCCGCGAGGTCCAGGAGGGCGATGTGTTGGAGTCCGGGGTCCGGGTCCTGGATACCCCGGGCCATACGCGGGGAAGTATTTCGGTCGTGGTGGAGACGTCAGAAGGGGCGGTGGTCCTGGCCGGGGACGCGCTCACGTCGGCTGGCAGCGCGTTCATCGGCAAGCCGTTCCTCATCTTCTGGGACGAGCATGAGGCCGAGGAGAGCGTCGCGAAGCTTTTGAAGGCTGGCCGCACCTTCTACCCCGGTCACGATCGCCCCTTCCGCCTGGGTAAGGGGACCAGCTTCGAGTATATCGTCGAGGGTGGGGCCGTGAGAGTGTTCGGGAGCATGAGCCACGGCTCCGAGATCAGCGTGGAGATAGCGCCGTCTCCGCCGCGTCAAGTGCGGGTGATGCCCTAGCGCCTACCAGGCCCCAGCGTAGGGCCAGGAGGAGAGTTCCATGCCGTCAATGACCTCTCAGGAGTTCGCGGAGTTCTTACGCAGGCCGCTGGTAGCCAGCCTGACCACCCTCAGGGCCGACGGAACGCCCCAGGTGACTCCAATCTGGTACGAGTCCGACGGCGAGGCGTTCTTCTGCATCTTTGGCCGCGACTCTGTGAAGGCCCGCAACCTCCGCCGTGACACACGGGTGTCCCTGTGCATTGCCACCCACGATGATCCGTACCAGTACGTGATTGTGGATGGGACGGGCGAGATCAGCGCAGAAGGGGTCGCGGAGCGCTGTTACTCCATCAGCACCCGGTACTGGGGTGAGGAGCGGGGAGGGCGGTTCGCCCGTGAGCTTGTGACCAAAGGCGATACGGTGGTGCTCTCGGTGAGACCGAACAGGGTGGTCACCGAGAGCACCGCTTAGAGAAGCCTAAACCGCCCCTACCGGAGTGGGCGCTAGGACCTCCAGGGTCCTGAAGACATCCTCTAAGGGAGCGGTCTCGGCGAAGGATATCCGGGGACAGTCCATGCCAGAGGCGTAGCAGACCTCAAACTGCTTGCGGCAGTGCTCGGCGTTTCCCATTATGGCGAAGTGATCCAGCATCTCATCGCTGATTGCGGCTGCCGCAGTCTTGTGGTCTCCCTTGCCCCAAGCGTCTTTTATAGCATCGGCTTCCTTCTTGAAGCCGTACCGGACCATCAGCTCGTGATACTTGTCGCTGAGGCCACCCACGTACAGGGCCAGGTGCTCCTTGCCCCGCTGACGTGCCGGCTCAATGTCGTCGCCCACCACCGTGGGGAAGCCGGGTGAAATGTCGATGGTGCTGGGGTCGCGGCCCGCCCGCTGTGCACCTATATCCAGATGGCTCTTCAGGACATCAAGCCGGTAGATATCGGTGTGGGTGGGTAGCCAGCCGTCGGCCAGTTCACCGGCCAGTTGCGTCAGCTTGGGTCCACTGGCACCGATGTATATGGGGATGCTCTCACGGGGGCCTTTCACTGCCATGGTGAAGCGTCCGTCCAGCTTGAATATCTGGCCCTGGTACTGGAGGGGTTCCCCTCTCCATATCATGCGCATGATCTCAATAAACTCGCGCATTCGCCGCAGCGGCCTCTCGGGCTTCATGCCGTGCCACTGCTCCACCACCAGAAGGTTCCCGGTGCCGAGCCCCAGGATAAACCGACCGTTGGCGATGGTGTCCAGGGATGAGGCCGTCTGGGCAAGAGCAGCTGGGCTTCTGGCCCACATGCCGGTGATGCTTGTGCCCAGCAGGATACGGTCGGTGTTCCGCGCCATCATGGTGAGAAGGGTGAACTGGTCTCTCCCCCACGATTCAGCGACGTGGACGGAGTGGTAGCCCAGGGACTCGGCCATCTGGACCACTTTGATGAACTCTTCATCAGACCACTGGAGGCGGCTGCCAAGGCTGACGCCCAATTTTCTTTCCTTTTGGTCTGTTGCAATAGCCATACCGTGCACCTCCTGGAACCTGTGAGTTTGTTTCCAAGCCACCCTACACCATCGGCCATCGCTGTGGGAAGCTGACCCCCGTCCTGGCCAGCATGTCCTCGCCAATCTTCTGCACCTTCTGGATAAGCTCCCACTCGTCGACAAAAAGTGGCTTGTGGTCCTCCACGACGACTCTCCCATCCACAATGACCGTATGGACGCTCCGACCGTCGGCGTTGTACACCAGGTTGTTGACCGGATTGAAGATAGTACGCCATTCCGGTCGCTTGGTGTCGAACAGCACCAGGTCCGCCTTTTTGCCCGCCTCGATGGACCCGATCTGATCGTCGAGGCCCAAGGACCTGGCACCACTGATGGTCGCCAGCTCAACGGCCGTCTCCGCGGGAATCATCTTGACGTCCTGCCGGCCGTCCTTGTACAGGACCGCCACCAGGTACATGGCCCGCATACTCTCCACCAAGTTGGAGTTGTTGCCGGCGTCCGTGCCGATGCCCACTCCGATGCCTCTCTCAACCATCTCGGGCAGCAGTCCCGTCTTGGTTGTGCCGGAGCCTCCCTTGATGGCGGCGGTCGGGTTCATGACCACCTTCGTTTGGGTGCGCTCGATGGCGTCCAACTCCGCCTCATTCACGCCGAGGGCATGAGCGAGGAGCAGGTTAGGTCCAAGCACGCCCAGGTCCTCCAGATGCTCTGTGGGACGCTTCCCGTACTGCTTCATGGAAGCTTCGGCGCTTTCTGGACGGATGACGTGGTGAATGGTCATGCCGGTCTGGTACTTATCCGCCAGTGCCTTGGCGGCAACCAGCAGCTCATCTGAGGCGAACCCCGCGGAAAAGGGCATGGCCCAGGCGCGAACCCTGTCGTCGAGGCGGTGGTCATAGCTTTTTATGGTCTCCTCCATCCGCTCGATGGCCTCCTGGGTTTCATACACCGGCACGTTCAGCGGATTGGGTCTGTCAGTCACCTGCCATCCAACGATGATCCGGCACCCGGACTCCTCGTACGCCTTCATGCAGGCGTCCAGGTACTTGGTGCTGCCGGGATCAACAAAGGTGGTGGTGCCGTATTTCAGGAGCTCCGTGATCCCAAGGAGCGAGGTGTAGTATTCCTCCTCCTCAGTCATTATCGCCTGTAATTTGAATACGTTTGGCAAATACTCTGGCCCCAGGTCGTCGGGGAAGATACCGCGGGTGGCATGGGCGTAGCTGATGTGCATGTGTCCGTTGGTGAACCCCGGCGTGATCACCATCTCCCGCGCGTCTATGACCCGGTCCGCAGGGACACTCGCCAGTTCCGACGCCTTGCCCACGCGGGTGATCCTCTGGCCCTCGACGAGAATGGAGCCGTCTCGGATAATCCTGCGCTCCGGGTCGACAGTGATAATAAAGAGGGCACCCTCTATCTTTAACGTGGAGCTCTGCATAATGCTGAAAACCTCTTGCTGGAGTGGACGGGTCAGGCAGGCATACTACTACCATGCTGTAGCCATGTCACCCCCGGCTACAGGGAGATGCGCCGCCTTATGCTATTCGCCCTGCTTTAGGGTGCAGAAGTGGTAAAGCGTAGCGATGAGACTCATTGGCTCCTTCATTCGGCGGGTATACAATAGAGGACGGTGGCGAGGACTTGGGTTTAGGGGAGGCGCGCCCATGGCTACGTACATACAGCTTCTTACACTGACGCAGGAGGGACGTGAGAAGGCGCTCAATGACCCCGAAAGCGTTCTGCACGCTCAGGACAATATATCCGTCCCTGGGATCCAGGTATTGGGTCTGTACGGCGTCTTAGGTCAGTACGACTTTGTGAGCATGGTGGAGGCCGTTGATAACGAGGCCGTTGCCCGATTCTCTCTGAAATTGGGCGTCCAAGCGGGTGCGCATATCACCACGCTGCCGGCTATTCCTATCGGCAGGATGGAGCGTACCGCTCGTGAGGAGTCGCCCGAGACTGAAGCGATGGTGTCCTCACCCGCTCCTGACGATATGTGGGAGCAAAGGTAGCCACCATGAGGATCGGTGTACTCACTGGCGGCGGCGACGCCCCGGGTCTGAACGCCGCCATCCGCGCGATAACCAGAAAGGCGGGCCACGAGGGGTGGGAGGTCCTGGGCTTCCGGAACGGCTGGTTGGGAGTACTGGAGAGGGACTATATCCCTCTGGACCGCGACACGGTGAAGGGTATCCTTCCGCGTGGTGGTACCATCCTGGGCACCTCACGCACAAATCCGTACAAGCGGAGGGGAGGACCGGAGAAGCTCCTCCGCAACTTGGAACGTCTTGGAGTCGATGCCCTGACCCCCATTGGCGGAGAGGACACCCTCGGTGTAGCGCTGCGGCTCTCCCAACAAGGGGTGCCTCTGGTGGGTGTGCCCAAGACGATTGACAACGACCTGTTTGAGACCGATTACACTATCGGCCTCAGCACCGCAGTAGAGACGGTAAGCGATGCCCTTGACCGTCTACACTCCACCGCGGAGGCCCATCACCGGGTTATGGTGCTGGAGGTCATGGGCCGGCACGCCGGATGGATCGCCACGCTGGGTGGGCTTGCTGGTGGAGCGGATCTGATCCTGACCCCGGAGGTGCCTTTCGTGGTTGAAGAGGTCCTCTTGCATATACGCCGCCGCCACGAGGAGCTCCGACGGATGTTCAGTGTGATTGTGGTGGCCGAAGGGGCCCGACCGAAGGAGCTAGAGTCCTCTATTGTTCAGGAGGCAGGAGTGGATGAGTTCGGCCACACCCGCCTTGGTGGTATCGGGGAGTTCATAGCCCACCAGATCGAAAAGCTGATGGGCTATGAGGCGAGAGTGACGGTCCTTGGCCACCTCCAGCGGGGTGGGTCACCCTCCAGCTTCGATCGTATTCTGGCGACCCGGCTGGGCGCAGCGGCCGTTGACATGGTGAAAGAGGGTACTTTTGGTGTCATGGTGGCTCTCAAGAGCAACCGGATCACCTCAGTACCCTTGGAGAAGGCGCTTCGGGGATCGCGGTCGGTGGATCTAGATCTGTATCAGCTAGCCCATTACTTCTATTAGTGCTGCACTCTGCTCGCTTCCCTGTCCGGTCCATTGCTAGACACGGTGCATGGATAGTTGGTAGAGTGCATCCTCTACCAGCTAAGGAGGGGTAAGCATGAAGGCTATTCAGGTGTCACAAACCGGAGGGCCGGAGGTCCTCCAGTACGTGGATGTTACCGACCCAAGCCCTGGGCCTGGCCAGGCGCTCGTTGAGTTGCAAGCGATAGGTGTGAACTACACGGACGTGTATACGCGCTCCGGCATGGGCCCCGCCACGCTGCCCGTCGTTCCAGGCCAGGAGGGCGCGGGCGTGGTCGCGGAGGTGGGTGAAGGCGTCACTGAAGTGGCGCCGGGAGACCTGGTGGCCTATGCCTCGGCACCCCGGTCATACGCGGAAAAGGTGGTCGCGCCGTCGTGGCGTCTGGTGAAGCTGCCGGACGGCCTGGACGCCGAGGCGGGCGCAGCGGCGATGCTCCAGGGCATGACGGCCCACTACCTCTGCCATTCCGCCTACCCCCTGAAGCCAGGCGACACTGCGCTGATCCACGCCGGAGCGGGCGGCACGGGACTCCTCCTGATCCAGATGGCAAAGTCCCTGGGGGCCCGCGTCATCACAACGGTCTCCACGGAGGCGAAGGCACAGCTCGCGCAGGAGGCGGGGGCCGACCACACGATTCTCTACACCCAGCAGGACTTTGAGGAGGAGGTCAAGAGGATCACCGACGGCGCAGGGGTCCAGGTGGTGTACGAATCGGTGGGTCAGGCCACCTTTGACAAGAGCCTGGCCTGCCTGGGCCGCCGGGGCTATATCGTTGCGTTCGGCAACCCGAGCGGTCGGGTGCCTCCTTTGGACACGGCTATTCTCGGCCGTCTCGGGTCGCTCTTCTTGACCCGCCCCAGTCTGATGGACTACACCGCCACCCGCGACGAGCTGCTTCAGCGGGCGAACGATATCCTCGGATGGATCAAATCTGGGAAGCTCAAGCTGCGCATCCACGACAGGTTTCCGTTGAAGGATGCGGCGGAGGCGCATCGCCAGTTGGAGGGACGCCTGACCACCGGCAAGCTGCTGCTCATACCGTAGCCCACACCAACTGCAAGGAGGAAGCATGGAGATCGAGCACAAGGTGTACCCACATCTAAAGAAGCCGTTCGGGGCGTTCTGCCACGCGGTCCGCGCCAACGGTTTTCTCTTTCTGTCCGGCTTCACGGCGTCGGAGACGCCGGCGGAGCACGGCGACATCGTTGAGCAGACCGAGTCCACGCTGGACCAGATGAAGAGCCTGTTGGAGGCCGAGGGCATGGGCCTGAAGGATGTGGTCAAGGTCACGGTGTACGTCACGGAGCTGGACCGGCTCATGGATGTCCACGATGTCCGGTTCCGGTACTTCGGCGACACCCTGCCCGCCAGCACGCTGGTCCAGGTGACCAGCCTGGTGCGGCCCTCGCTGAAAATAGAGATCGAGGCGGTTGCGGCGCTTCCAAACTAGAGGAGGAGAACGATGGCAGAGCTGTCCGAGATTGTGATACAGGCCGACGACGATACCGGATGGAAGGAGCTGAGCAGGCCGGGCGCGTCCGTCAAGATCCTCTGGGAGAACGAGGAGACGGGCTTCTCCATAGCGCTGTTCAAGGTGGCCAAGGGCTCCGGCGTGCCAAGCCGCCACGTGCACGCCTCCAACCAGTTTATGTTCTGCCTGAAGGGGCGCTACCGGTACACGGCCAGCGATGTGGTCCTGACACCGGGGAAGTTCTACTGGAATCCCAAGGACCACCCCCACGGGCCGACGGAGGCCGAGGAGGACTCCCTTCTGGTGGAGGTCTACGATGGCCCCCACTACTACGAGACGCCGGAGTTCGCCAAGCACGCGTAGGGTTCAGGATGAACGCCGGGCCTGCATCCCCCGCAGCACCTTCTCCGCCGTGATCGGCAGGTCGGTGATGCGCACGCCGACGGCGTCCGCCACAGCGTTGGCGATGGCCGAAGCGGTCGGGCAGTTGGGCGTCTCTCCGATGCCCTTGCCCTGGTAAGGCGTGGGCCCCGTGGGCTCCTCCAGAAGCACGATGGTCAGTTCGGGAATGTCCTGGATGGTGGGTATTTTGTAGTCGCCAAAGTGGGCGGTGAGCACCTGGCCATTCTCTACTTTAAGCTCCTCCATCAGGGCGTAGCCCAGACCCATGGCGACACCCCCCTCTATCTGCCCGTGAAGGGCAAGGGGGTTGAGCACCGTGCCTATATCGTTGGCGGAGACGATCCGCCGCACACTGACCTGACCCGTCTCCGGGTCCACCTCCACCTCGGCGACCTGGGTGCAGAAGGAGGTGGTCTCGTCCCTGGTCTCCGGCGTGTACGACACGTAGGCCTCCACCGGCTTCCCCCCCTGTGACGCCGCCGCAGCCACCTCCGCCAGGGGAAGGTTTCTCCCGTCATCACCATCGGCCAGGAAGTGTCCGTCCCGGAGCCGGACACGGTCCTCCGGGCAGCCCAGGAGTTGAGCGGCCACGCCGACGAGGCGCTGACGTACCTGCCGGCTGGCGTGCAGCATGGCCTGGCCTGCCATATGGGTGACCCGGCTGCCACCGACGCCGCCGTCGAAGGGGCTGGAGTCGGTGTCCAGGGTGACCACCCGGATGGCGTTAAGGGGCACGGTGAGCTCTTCGGCAGCGATCTGCCTGAG
>JAPUKM010000006.1 GCA_027295645.1 Chloroflexota bacterium
TTTTCAAAGCTGTGTGTGGCAGGATGTGGAGTTAATGTTAACAGCTAACGGCCCGAACGCTTTGTAGCTGGTTTGTACTTGACGGATGAGCCTGGCGTTATAACAATGGAGCTACAAGTTTTGTATGGCGATATGATAACAAGTAGCTAGGTGGCCCCTGCTTCCCAAGCAGGTTGTCGTGGGTTCGAGTCCCATCGCCCGCTCCAAACGTAAGCACAGCGGTCGAGCAGTAGGATAACTGGACAAATCCCCTACCCCGCCCGCCGCTTTCCTTTTCTGGCCGAGCGGAAAATTGGCTGCAACCAGCACTACAGCCGATAGGCATGGCATCAAACCAGACTCCGTTGCCCGTTATGGATGCCGTCGGGCTGTCCGGATGCCCCGGTATCCCAGGAATGCGGTAATCACTGCTACGGCGGTGCTGATTATTACGACGATGACCTCTGTAGGGAAACCGTTCCCACCGGAGGATATCGGTGGCCCAAACGTGACAGTAGGCTTAGGTGACTGCGTCGGTGTGGGTGTGGATGTCGGCGGTGGGGTTGTTGTGGCGCCGGGTGTTGGCGAAGGCGTTGGAGCAGTTGGTACCCCCAATGGTGTGGGCGTGGGTATTGGAGTGGGCGTTAGCACAGCCACGACGCCCAGGAACCCAATCACGTTTGCGGGCGTGTTGTTGTCTGTGGTCGTCCCGTCTCCCAGCCAACCTTCGGTGCCGCGTCCCCAGCACCCGAGGCCGCCGATCGCGGTCACAGCACACGTGTGCCACACGCCTGCCGAAACTGCGGCCACGCCGCCGGTAAGCCCGACCACATCCACCGGCTCGCGTCTTTGGAAGAAGGTCGTCCCGTCCCCAAGGTAACCCCGATCGTTTACCCCCCAGCACCTAAGGCCCTCTGCCGTGGTCAAGGCGCAGGTGTGAGCACCCCCGACGGAGACCTCGGCTACGCCGCTTGTGAGACCGGCCACGTTCACGGGCGTGTTGCGGTCTCTGGTCGTCCCGTCCCCCAACTGACCTGCGGAGTTGCTCCCCCAGCACTTGAGGCCGCCGGTGGTGGTCTGGGCGCAGGTGTGTCTGAACCCCGCCGAGACCGCGGCCACGCCGCTTGTGAGACCCGCCACGTTCACAGGCGTGATGCGGTCTGTGGTCGTCCCGTCTCCCAACTGGCCTTCGGAGTTGATTCCCCAGCACCTGAGGCCGCCGGTCGTGGTCAGGGCACAGGTGTGACTGGATCCAGCGGAGACCGCGGCCACGCCGCTTGCGAGGCCCGCCACGTTCACGGGCATGATGCGGTTTGTGGTCGTCCCGTCTCCCAACTCGCCTTCGGAGTTGCTTCCCCAACACCTGAGGCCGCCGGTGGTGGTCAGGGCGCAGGTGTGAGCACCCCCAACGGAGACTGCGGCCACGCCGTTTGTGAGACCTGCCACGTTCACGGGTGTGACGCGGTCTGTGGTCGTCCCGTCTCCCAGTTGGCCTTCGGAGTTGTCCCCCCAGCACATGAGGCCGCCGGTCGTGGTCAGGGCGCAGGTGTGTTCGATACCCACGGAGACCGCTGTGGCGGCGGAGGACTGTTGGGCGTCGGCGGTAAGCACGGCCACGGCAGGGCCGGCCACGACAAGGCTCACCATGATGGCAACCAAATTCCTGGCTCTGCGCATGGCGCTCCCAAGTCTACGGGAAGTCCCGCACCGAATCTAGGGCATACTTCGTCACCGATAAAATACTACACAAGCAGAATGGCTTTACAGAACGAGGGTAGGCGGGTTGCATGCCCACTCCGCACACGCCGACCCGAAACATTGGGATGGCTTCATAGCTGACGAGAACCGAGTAGCGACAATCTAACTGGACAGTTTTTTCCGCTCTCAGCTACTGCGTGAAGTGTTGGATTACTTCCCAAGCAGGAGTGTCATCATCCGCTCCACTTGACACAGCAGGCGCATAAATGCAGCTAGAGGCGGCGAGGTCGGCGGAAGCTGCGATGTCGTACGGAGACATCTAATTCGAAAGCTCTGCATCGGCCCGCTTCCCACTGGAGCTACCGGGCGACCTCGCACACTGCCGTGGTAGAGCCTGCTGAATCTCTATCCCCGTTGCGTGAAAGAGGCGAAGACCTCTTCGGCTTCGGCTACTATCCGCCGCACCACCTCACCCGCGGGCAGAATTTCATGGATGAGGCCCGCTATCTGGCCCGCGTGGACCTCCCCGTTTTGCAGGTCTCCATCCACTTCGCCGAGGGTGCGTCGCTGGAGGGCCGTGCCGCCAAATAGAGCTTCAAGCTCCTCTGTCGGTGCCCCTGCCGTCTCAAGCTCAACAAGCCGTTTGACAAAGGGGGTCTTGATAGACCGCAGGCGATCGCCCAACCGTTCGCCTCGAGAGACTGTACCGGTGTCCAATGCCTCCACAATCGCCCTCTTATGGTTGGGGTGATTGGACGCCTCCACCGTGGAGGCAAAACGGGTTCCCATGCGCACCCCCTCTGCGCCCAGCACCATCGCTGCCGCAAGACCGCGGCCGTTGGCGATGCCACCACAAGCAATAACCGGAATATCCACCGCCGCCACGGCCTGGGGAACACCAGCGAAGGTGGTGATGTGGTCCCACCCCCCCGGGTCATGGCCGCCGGCCTCGTACCCTGCCAGGATGAAGGCATCCACGCCAGCCTCCTGGCTGATCGTTGCGTGCCTGACGGTGGATCCCATGTGGAGAACCGTAAGACCGTGCTCCTTGTAGAACGTGGTCTTTTGCTCGGGAGGCCCTCCGGAATTAACCACAACCTTGACACCCTCCTCAATCGCCATCTCCATCCATCCAGGGTCCTGGCTGCTAAAGACGCCGAAGGGTTTATCCGTCAGCGACCGTACCTGGCGGATCACCCTCCGCATCCATTCTATCGGGGAATCCTCCCACTCATCGACGGTGGGCAGCTCATAGCCCGGTTTGGGGACGGTATCTTTGGCCTGCGCCAGCTGGTTTGCCAGCACTCCGAGGCCACCGGCGTTGGACACAGCGGCGACCAGCTCCGGGCCGGCAACCCATCCCATGGGCCCTTGAATGATCGGGTAGCGGATTCCCAGCATGTCGCACAGACGCGTGTGTAATATGTCCGTCGTCAATGGAATCCTCCTGTCATACGATTTCCAATGAGCAAGCCCAGCATCTCATCATGCAGTCAACGAAGCAACATCACGTTTGATATGAGCGAGCTGACCTAACAGAGTCCAAAGTTAATACAAATGACACGATACTTTGTGCCCCGCTTCTGTCTCCTTCGACTCCGGGGTTACCTCGGAACAGATTGGCATGGCGAAAGGACACCGCGTATGGAAGCGGCACCCAGAGGGGGGATTCAAAGGGCTGGGTACCTCGCCCGTTATTTTGATCCGTTCGTGCTTTGCCCTGTCCTCCTCAAAAGGCATCGGAATACTGGATAACAACACCTTGGTGTAGGGATGGAGTGGGTTATTGTAGACCTGATCTGCATTTCCCATCTCCACTAATTCGCCCAGGTACATCACGCCTATAACATCGGCTAAATAGCGTACGCCTGGGAGATCGTGAGAGATCAGGAACATGGTCAAGCCCAGATCCGCCTGCAAGTCCTTGAGGAGGTTCATGATCTGGGCACGGATGGAGACGTCCAACCCGGAGACCGGCTCGTCTAGGACCATGACTGCGGGCTGGAAGACAGCGCTCGAGCGATAGCAATGCGCTGCCTCTGCCCGCCGCTGAACCGGTGGGGGTACGATTCGATGTGCCGCGGATCCAAGCCCACGGTCTTCAACAACTCCGCTGCCCTTTCCTTGTATTTCCGTTTGCTCCTATGACCGCTAATCCGCAGTGGCTCAGTTATGGTCTCCCAGAGCTGCATACGAGGGCTCAGAGAAGAGAAGGGGTCCTGAAACACAATCGAGATGGCTCGAAGGTACTGCAATTCCTCTTCGGGTGATTGATGGAAGATCTCCTTGCCGTCGTAGTAGACCTCACCCGATGTAGGCGCCTCGATGCGTAAAAGCAGCTTGGCCACGGTAGTTTTCCCGCAACCGGATTCACCGACCAGACCGAAGCTGGCACCCCTCGGCACATCAAAGGTGATGCCGTTGACAGCATGTACCTGCCCAAGCTCCTTGCGGAACAGAACGCCCTTGCGTACGGGGAAGAACTTCTTCAGATCCACGACGCGAACCAGTGCTTCGTTATGATTCATTGGCGTACCAGCAGGCGGCATCGTGGTTCTCATCTATCTGAACAAAATCAGGGTATTGAGTGTGGCACAACTCGGTAGCGCGTGGACACCGGGGTGCGAACCGGCAACCCGGCGGAAATGCAAAGGGGTTAGGTGGCTCACCCCCTATAGGTTCCAGGCGCTTCACCTCGTTGAGCCTTGGCAGACAATCCAACAGGGCCTTGGTATACGGGTGCCGCGGATGGTTGATGATCGTTCTGGTGGGCCCCGTCTCAACAATTTTCCCGGCATACATTACCGAAACCTTGTCACACAACTCTGCCACGGCCCCGATATCGTGGCTGATAAAGATCAGTCCGAATCCCACATCGGCCTGCAGCTCCTTGAGCAGGTCCAGGTACTGGGCTTGAACGGTAACGTCCAGTGCCGTCGTAGGCTCGTCGGCTATTAGGACCTTCAGGTCATTGCTGGCAAAGGAGATCGCTCCAGCAACCCGCTGGCGCATGCCCCCACTCATCTGGTGAGGGTACTCATAGATCCGGTTCTCCGCCGATGG
The DNA here is from genome assembly GCA_027295645.1 of Chloroflexota bacterium. GTDB lineage: Bacteria > Chloroflexota > Dehalococcoidia > Lucifugimonadales > JAPUKM01 > JAPUKM01. The sequence continues at coordinate 4,741 of JAPUKM010000006.1, forward strand.
AATGCGCACCCTCTGCAGCAGCTCTATAACCTTCTCCTTCAGGGAGCGTCTTCTCAGCCGCTGACTGACCGTCACCGCTTCGGCTACCTGGTTACCAATGGGGAAGACGGGGTTGAGTGATGCGACAGGGTCCTGGAGAACCATGGACATGTAGTGACCCCGCACCTGACGCATATTGGCGGCGGAGGCTTTCAGCAGGTCGGTACCGTCCAGAAGGACTTCACCATCCACAATACGTCCAGGCGGAGGCACCAGCCGGAGTATGGCAGAAGCCGACATGGATTTTCCACAGCCGGACTCCCCGACGATACCCAAGGTCTCGCCCTTTTCAAGAGAGAAGCTGATGCCGTCCACAGGGCTGGAGAGACCCATAAGGGTATCAAACTGCACCCGCAGGTTCTTCACCTCAAGCAGCATAATGAACTCCGTGCAGCGCTGGATACGCGCGATCAATACCTCTGCAAACGGGGATCCAGCCGGTCCCTCAACCAGTCTCCCACCAGGTTAAAGGACACGACCAGCACGACGATGGCAAGACCGGGGGTGAGGGATATCCACCACCCGCTTGTCAGGTTGGTCCGGCCGTCAGCAACCATGATACCCCATGACGGTTTCGGTGGCGGTATCCCTACACCCAGGAAGCTGAGCGCCGACTCCAACAAGACCACCTGCCCGACCTGAAGAGTACACAGGACGATGAGGGTAGAGACCACGTTCGGAAGGATGTGGCGCAACATGATGCGGCGGCTGGAAATCCCCGCAACGCGTGCCAACATTACAAAGTCCTGCTCTCGCAGGCTCAACGTCTCAGAGCGGATTATCCGGGCATAACGGGGCCATACAAAGGCTGATACGATAAAGATGATGTTGCCTACACTGGCGCCGGTCACCGTAACCAGAACAATGGCCACGAGAATGAGGGGAATGCCCAGGACAAGGTCCGCAATCCGCATCAGAATGCTGTCCAATAACCCGCCGAAATAGCCAGCAACGATTCCGACCAACGTCCCTACCGAGGCGCCGATCAGGATAACCAACCCCGCAATGGTGAGAGATATGCGAGCTCCGTGGATGATCCGGCTGAAGATGTCCCTCCCGAGGAAGTCGGTCCCCAGGATGTATGTGGATGACCCGCCTTCCCATCCCCACGGGGCGGTGAAGCTGTCGAACAGATGATTCTTGGTGGGGGAGAACGGCGCAATAACTGAAGCAAAGATAGCGGCGAAGAAAATGATGCCGATCATTATCATGGGTAAGGTCGGAATGATCGGTGGTCGCCGGAGCCACCATCTCCGTGACGGGACAGCGGGGCTACCCGCGGGTGGCTCCACCCAATCGGCTCCCCTAGGCGCTGCTATCTCTGCCATCTGTGCTCCTCACTTGATTCTTGTCGCCTGCACTTCCGGGTTACTTCAACTACCCATACCGGATGCGAGGGTTCAAGAAGGCGTAAAGGATATCCACAGTCAGGTTCCCAAATATGTACATCGCCGAAATCACGATGACTAGCGCTTGCACCACGACGAAATCTCGGTTAACGACTGCCGACAAGACCAGAGATCCCATGCCGGGCCAGGCAAACACCGTCTCGGCGATGATGGTCCCGGTAATCAGACCGAACAGGAGCAAGCTCGCGAGTGTCAACACGGGCAACGCGGCGTTCTTGAACGCATGTTTCCAAATAACCGTGCGCTCGCTGAGCCCCTTTATTCGAGCCAACTTGACATAGTCACTGCTCAGGGTCTCCATCATGGTGGACCGCGTAAGCCGTAGAAGGCTGGCGGTGCTAAACCACCCCAGGGTGACCGCGGGCAGGATGATGCTGGTCCACCCACTCTTCCCTCCGGCGGGGAGGACCCCCAGCCGTACAGGGAAGAGCATGAGAAGCATGATGCCCAGCCAGAAAGACGGCATCGACTGCCCCAGTATGGCGAAGACCCGTGCCGAGACATCCGTGCCGCGGCCTCTGTGAGCAGCGGAGAGCACGCCCAACGGAAGGCCGACGGCTATGGCAAGAAAGAATCCAGAGCCGGCCAGCATCAAGGTATTGGGAAACCTTTCTCGCAGGAGTTGGGACACGGCTATCTGGCGCGAGGATGACGTGCCGAAGTCTCCGACGAGCATCTTCCCCACCCACCGCACGTATTGCTCGGGCAGGGGATCGTCCAGTCCCAATGCCTTCTCCAGCTGCGCATATTGCTCGATGCTAGCCTCTATCGGCAGCAGGACTTGCTTAGGGTCCCCAGTGAGGCGGACCAGCAGGAAGATGAACAAGGACACGACGAACAGTGTAAGGACGGCCTGGAGAAGCCGACCGAGGATAAAGTTTCCCATTCAACTCACCCACCTGATCCACGGGCTGGGGACCCGCATGCCGGTCCCCAGCCCGTCAACAATTCGAAAGGAGATCAGCCAATCACGCATGGCCTGATCGCCACATGTACGCAGCTAGTTCGCCTTGATCACGTAGTTGAAGTCTAGCTGCCGACCCGTAAGCGGCGCAAAATCCCAACCGCTTATCTTATCGTCACGGACAGCGAATATGACGTTGCTTCTCGCGACACCAAAACCGAGGTATTTGTCGTAGATCAGGTCTCCGACTTGCTTCATCTGGTTGTAGCGGAAGGCGGCGTCACCGAATTCCTTTTCCGCTGCAAAAATGAACGCGTCAGTCTCGGGGATTTCCCAGTGGCCCAACGCGCTCGCCGAGTTGAAGCAGCAGGAGCCAGAGAAGTAGTTATATACGTCGGTGTTCGTCCCCTGTGTAAAGGTCCACGTGAAACCGGCGGTGGTGCGATCGAATAACCGGGTTCGCACCGTTGGCCGGTACTCGGTCACCACTCGCTCCACCTTGACTCCAAGGTTGTCCTCCCAGAACCCAGCAATGGCCTCTTGAATGTCCCCGTTAAGATTGCCGCCTTCCGTCATCGCAACGACGAAAGATTTGATGGTGAAACCATCCTCAAA
>JAPUKM010000060.1 GCA_027295645.1 Chloroflexota bacterium
CCTCCTGGAGTCGGCCGACCGGTATCGTGACCGGCTGATCCCCTTCTGCTCGGTCAACCCGGCCTGGGGCGATGAGGCCGTTCGTGAGGCCGAACGGTGTGCCCGCTTGGGCGCACGGGGCATCGGTGAGCTGCACCCCGACACCCGGGGGTTCGACCTCACATCGCCCGAGGTGATGGACCCCATCATGGAGACGGTCCGCCGCCTGGGGATGCTCCTCCTCACCCACGCCTCCGAGCCTGTGGGACACCGATATCCGGGCAAGGGAGCAACGACACCGGACGTGCTCCTGGGACTCATCCAGAGGTATCCGGACATTCCCATTGTGTGTGCCCACTGGGGCGGCGGTCTGCCCTTCTACAACCTGATGCCCGAGATACGCGGCACCCTCCAAAACAGCTACTTCGACTCCGCCGCTTCCAGCTACCTTTACCAGCCCGAGGTATTCTCCATAGCCACTGGACTGGTGGGAGCGAAGCACATCCTCTTCGGCTCAGACTACCCGCTGCTCAGCCCTGCACGGGCGATGCGACAGGTCACGGACCAGCCCCTCACCGAGGCGGAGAAGCGGGCTATTCTTGGAGACAACGCCCAGCGTCTACTGGGCCTATCCGGAGAAACGGATGGCCGTGGCTGAGACGCTGCGTGCGTTCGTCGCCATTGAGCTGACGGAGGAGGCGAGGCAGCACCTGGCTCTGCTGACGGACGGCCTTCGCCATGAGGTTACTCATGGCATCCGGTGGGTGGACCACCATGGGGTTCACCTGACGCTGAAGTTCCTGGGAGACCTTCCGGTCGACCGTTTGGATGCGGTCATCGCCGCTATGGAGGAGGCCGCCGATGGCGTCCCCCCCTTCTCCCTCTCGATCCACAGCCTCGGCGCCTTCCCTGGACTGAGCGCTCCCCGGGTGCTCTGGGCGGGCGTCCAGGGTGATCTGGCCCCCCTGCTGATGGTGCAAACCAGGCTTGAAGAGAGCCTGGCTGCAAGGGGCTTCCCCAGGGAGGGCCGTCCCTTTTCTCCCCACCTGACCCTGGCGCGGGTGCGGGGAAAGCTCTCGCCGGCGGATATGCACCACCTGGCCGCGACCGTGGAATCTGCCCGGGCCCAGCCGAAGCGGGAGCTCCACGTGCACCTGCTGAGCCTTATGGAGAGCACCCTGACCGCACATGGAGCGTTGTACGCCAGAAGAGGGCAAATATCCCTGCAACCCACCTTGGCACAGTAAGGAAATCGTGAGATAATTCTCAAAGTTTGAGGATAGCTGGAGGAGGTTCAAGTGGAGTCCACTGATTTTCCCAACTGCAACAAGTGTACCACCGGCGCCCTGGTCCCACTGTCGGACTTCGGCAGCCAGGGAGCACCAATCCACTACAAGGCTTGGGTCTGCACCAACCCCGATTGCGGCTTCAACATCAAGATTCGAAACGGAGACGTCTACCTTAACGAGCCCATCAATGATGGAGCCATGCACATGCCCCGCGTCCGGTAGTACGCGGAGCTAGCTCCGCAACCCCACACTCACGGATATACGTACGCCAGAGCCCGGGCCCAATTGGCCGTGGGCGGTGGCATCCTTTTCTCTGTTATGGCATCATAGGTGAGGGCCTTACCATCAAGCGCCTAACAGAAGTTTAGGGAGTTCTATATCTGTGGTAGCTTCGCCAACCCTTACCGAGAATAGTAAACGAATGCGCCGCCCCCTTCTGGGCATAGGTCTTGTTGGCCTGGGGCTTCTTCTGCTCGCCGTGGGTGGGGGCTACTATCTGTACACTTGGATAGCCGACAGCAACCTGGACAGCCTCGTATACAAACCAACCGGATTGGCCGATGACCGAAGCGCCTTGACTTTGAACGATCCCACAACGCTCCAGCAGCTTCGAGGCGCGGCTACAGGCTCATCCGACATAGCTCTATCATCCACCTTCCCGGACCCTGCCGCCCAGCGGCTGTTCCCCGGCGAGAGCATCCCGTTCCAGGACTGGGCCTACCCCTGGGCGGCGGAACCGCCACTCCCCGCCTACGATCCTCTTATAGACGGATTTCTTCCGATCGAGCCGGGTGCGTTCGGTTCCCTCTCCCCGGCAACTCGTGTGAGGATCCCCGCCATCGACCTGGATGCGGATATCAGTGAGCTTGCCATCCTGGACCTGGGCGACTACAGGGCCTATGAGACACCCAAGAACGTGGTGGGCCACATCCCCGAGTCGGCCAATCCTGGCGAGGCGGGCAACATCTGGCTCTTCGGCCACCTGGAGAGCCTCATACGCGGCGAGGGCTCCATCTTCCGCAACCTTCCCAAGATCCCCGGCCTCCTGCGGGAGGGCGAGCGCGTCTACGTCATCATGGAGACGCCCCGGGGAGAGTACCTGTACGAAGCGGGGATAACTGATGTTCTCCACGCGTCAGAGCTGAGCCTGTACCAGGAGGACCAGCCCACCCTCACCCTGGTGACTTGTGTCCCTCAATTGAAATACAACAAGCGCCTGCTCGTGACCGCGGAGTTCGTGGGATTCAGGCCAACGGTATAGCCACCACGGGCCTCTAACGCAGCATGACTGTCCAGCCAACGGTGAAAGAGAACGCCCTTCAACAGCTGGAGGAGCAGTGGAATAGGCTCCTCGATCTGGCACGGGGACTCTCCGACGAGGCACAGCAGCGCCCAAATGCGACGGGCGACTGGTCGGTCAGGGACTTGATGGGGCACATCGCCACATGGGACCGGGAGCTGGTCAATGTGGTGGGTAAATACCTGACCAGCGGTGAGAAGACCGACTACGGCGACGATGAGGCCGTGAACCGCTACAACGAGGCGGAGGTGGTACGACAGCGGAGTCTTACTCAAGACCAGCTTTGGGATGAGGTCACCCTGCATCATGACCGGCTCGTCCAGTTTCTCCGGGCACTTCCTGAGGAGCCCTTTGACCCCGGCACCTACTCAGGAGGCTGGATAGCCACCGACTCCTGGGGCCACTACCGGGAGCACCGGCAGGACCTGGAGGGCTGAGCCGCCGCGGTATCGTCGCGCACACCCTCCCCTGACCGTCCCTTGACTCCCCCCATACGGACGCATATACTTCCTCATGTCACATAAAAAGCATAAAAAAGGCTGTGAACGGGAGGAGTACACCCTCTAAGCGAGGCCCAGCGAGCCGGGAATGGTGGGAGCCGGCGCCAGACGCAGGGGTGGAATGGACCCGGGAGCCGCAACCCGAACTCCGATCACTCGGAGGGTAGGCCTTGCCGGAGGGGCACCGTTACAGGCCCAGGCGTTCGCCCGTATCTGCGGGCCGACGCTGGAATGAGGTCCTCCGGTTCACCGGGGGATGAATAAGGGTGGCACCGCGGATTTAAAACCCCGCCCCTTGCGAAGGGCGGGGTTTTGTTTTTCGAATGGCAAGGGCATGACAACAAAAGAGAAAAAACGCATCCTCACCGGCATCCGGCCCACAGGGGCGCTCCACCTGGGCCACTACATCGGCGCCCTGGAGAACTGGGTGCGCCTCCAGGAGGAGTACGACTGCCACTTCCTCATCGCCGACTACCAGGCCCTGG
>JAPUKM010000061.1 GCA_027295645.1 Chloroflexota bacterium
GGGTGACGCCCAGGCCGTCCAGGCCGAGCTCCCCGGTGTTGGGAAGGACACCCACGGCGACAAGGACTCGATCGGCCTCCAGGGTGGTCACCTCCTCTCCCTTCTGGATTTCCAACTTCACTCCGTTTTTTGAGGCGGTGGCGCCGGTGACGCGAAAGCCGGTGTGAACAGACATGCCCTGGCGGGAGAAGGAGCGCTCCAGTAGTTTGCTGATCTCTTCGTCCTCTGCGGGCACGAGGCTGGGGAGCATCTCCACGATGGTGGTCTCGGCTCCGTAGGCGTTGAACAGGTAGGCGAACTCGACGCCGGTAGCGCCGCCACCGATGATGACCACCCGCTCCGGGACCTGGCGCAGTTCCAGGGCTTCGCGGCTGGTGATGACGCGGTCGCCATCGACTTCAAGGCCGGGGATGGATGCGGCGCGCGCGCCGGTGGCAATGATGATGCTACCAGCGGTAAAACCGTGGCCGTTTGGCGACACCTCTATGGTGTGGGCGTCCCGGAGCCGCGCCTCGCCCTTGATGTGCTCCACCTTGTTCTTGCGTAGGAGGACGGCCACGCCTTTGGTGAGCTTGTCCACGACCTGGCGGCTGCGGTCGTGTGCGACGCTGTAGTCGTACTTGAGGTTGTCGAAGGAGATGCCGAACTCCTCAGCCCTGTTGAAGAGATGGAGGACCTCTGCGTTGCGGAGGAGCGCTTTGCTGGGGATGCAGCCCCAGTTGAGGCAGATGCCACCCAACTCGTCGCGCTCCACGACCGCAGTTTTTAAGCCAAGCTGTCCGGCGCGGATGGCGGCTACATAGCCGCCAGGGCCGGCCCCAATAATCGCTACATCATAATCAGGCAACTAGAATACCTTGTCAGAAAGCTCACTCATTATACTATACACCTAGCGCAGAGCTTTGTGACTACCAAGAAAACCATACGAATTGTTGTAACAGAAGCGTAACATTGAAAGGAGATGAGGCTGCTCAGACATCAGGCCGGCCGGAACTTGAAGATGGACAGCTCTTCATTGACATCCTGGAAGAGGATTTCAACGGGCATGTCTACCTGGACAGCCTCAGGAGTGGGCTCAATATCGATCAGGTTGCTCAGCATCCGGGGCCCCTCATCCAACTCCACCACGGCTATGACGTAGGGGGCCTCCTCTTCAAACCCGGGAGCGGGACGGTGGTTGATGACGTAACTGTATAGCTTTCCCTTGCCGCTGCACCGAACCCACTCCAGGTCCCAGGAGAAGCAGTGGGGGCAGAAGGGACGAGGGAAGTAGTGGAGCTGACCGCATGCCTTACACTTGGGAAGCGAAAGCTGGTGACGCTTGGCGGCATCCCAGAATGGCTGCGTATCTGGGGTTGGCTTGGGTAGCGGCTTGCTGGCGGCGGCCATGGTGGACTCCTTTGAATTGGATTGCCAGAGTCTAGCTGGATACGGCTCCTGGGTCAAGGCAGCGGCAATCGCTCGCTTCCTATCTGTGGTATATCTCTTGCCTTTCAGAGGACGCTCCACTATGATGTGGTGGAATAACGTGTATCGGCCGGGCAAGGGGATGCTATGTTCCTGATAGGTACTCCAGGGCCATTCGAGCTCATCGTTATCCTGTTCATCGTTCTCCTCGTATTCGGGGTGGGCAAGCTGCCTGAGATCGGCGGAGCTATGGGCAAGGGTATCCGGGCCTTCAAGAAGGGGCAGGCGGGCGAGGAGGATGAGGGGGAGAAGGAGAAGGCCAAGGAGGAATCTAAGGAGTCCGAGACGAGCAAGAGCTAAAGCTGCAGGTAAAACTAAGAGAGGCCCCTATTGAGAGCGATAGGGGCCTCTTTTGTATTTTCACATTTGGGGCTCCAGCCGGAGGCAAGCTGCAAACTTGGGTGACGCTCAGTGTTGCCGCTGGGTTGAGTTACGCCAACAAGGGCAAGATTCAAGCCCTTGGGTTCTTAGATTCTTCAGTTCGTCCCGATAAAATCGGGACTCCTTCAGAATGACACTGGGGCCGACGGTGCGGGTCAACTGCTGGGGTCGGGCGCTTCCGTCACGTCGACGGATGAGGACTTTTCGCCGCGGCGGGCGAGCCAGGCCAGCCATATTCCGGCCTCGTAGAGCAGGACGATCGGGACGGCCACGAGCGTCTGGTTGATGGGGTCGAAGGTGGGTGTGATCATGGCGCCCAGGACGAAGGCGAGGATGACGGCTATGCGGCGCCTGCGTGCCAGCATCCTGTGGTTCACAAGGCGCAGCTTTGCCAAGAGGAAGATCAGGATGGGTATCTCAAAGACCATGCCGAGCCAGAAGAGCAGTCTTGTCACGATGCTTATGTAGTTTCCGACGCGGATCATCGGCGTGGCGATGTCGGCGTCGAAGGTCAGGAGGAATCGCAACGCGGGAGGGAGCATGATGAAGTAACCGAAGAGGACGCCGAGGGCGAAGGTGATGACGACGGCCGGTAGGAACATAAGGAGGTATCGCCGTTCCCTGGGAGTGAGGCCGGGGGCGATGAACATCACAAGCTCGTAGACCACGACCGGCAGGGCCAGAATGAAGCCTCCAAGGAGGGAGACTTTCATGGAGACGCCAAGGTTCTCGGTGAGATTGGTATAGATAAGCCCAGCATCCGTGCCGGAGAGAAGGTCATCCGCGGGCCCCATGAGGAGCTTCAGTATCTCCCGGTGGAGCACAAAGGCAACAACGGTCCCCAGCGCCACGGCGAGGGCGGCGACAAAGAGGCGTTTGCGGAGCTCCTCCAGGTGTTCCCGCAGGGTCAGCCGGCTCTCTTCCTGTCCAGCCATTGGCTACGCCTCCGGCGGCTTGGGGTTATCCTCATCGCTCTTTGGGTCTGGCAGCTTGTCGGGGGCCGACCGCGGTGGGGAGGGCTCATCGTCGAGGGAGATGAGCCGCGGTATCTCCGAAGTGATCCTCTGAAACTCCCTTAAGTACTTGCCCAGGGTCCGGGCGGTGTCGACCATCCGGTTGGGGCCCAGGACAAGCAGGGCAAGCATGATGACGAAGAGCAGCTCCAGGGGGCCGATGCCGAAGAAGTTCATTGCGCGGGCTCCCGCAGAGGACAGCCGGCGCACTCCTGCGGAGCGGCCACGTGGTCCAGGGTAGCGCAGGCCTCCCTGAGGAGGGAGATGGTGGAGCAGAGCGGCAGGCCGACGACGTTAAGGTAACAGCCGTCGAGGGCGGCCACCGGGTGAAAGCCCGGGTCCTGAATAGCGTAGGCCCCCGCCTTGTCCTGGGCCGCTCCGGAGGCCACGTACGCCTCCATCTCATCATCGGTATAGGGGCGCATGGTGACCCGGCTTTCACGCACGGCGGAGCGCGTCCGGCCCGACGCGGCGTCCACGACGGCGACGGCGGTGAGGACGCGGTGCTGGCGGCCCCTGAGGCGCCGCAGCATGTGGAGGGCTTCCTCCCGGTCACGAGGCTTGCCCAGGACCGTATCGCCGTCGACGACAACCGTATCGGCACCCAGGACCAGTCCAGATTGGGCCGGTGTTGCCACGGAGCGGGCCTTGGCCAGGGCCGCTGCCTCAACCTGGGCTTCCGGCTCGCCAGGCTGAGGGGTTTCCGGGTCCGGGGAGGGCCTCACGGTTACGGAGACCCCGGCGCGCTCCAGTATCCACAGGCGGCGCGGCGAGGCAGACGCAAGGATAATGTCGCCCGCCGCAGGTTCTATAGATGCTGGCGCTGACGCTGACACCGCAGCCGCCGCGGCCGCTGCGGGGGAGGCCGGTGACTTGAGTGTGAGGGTGGTCAGGCATTCGACGTGGTGGGTCTGCGGGAACATGTCCACCGGCTGTACCGACTCCACCCGGTAGGGGCCGTCGCTGAGTATCTTCAGGTCGCGGGCCAGGCTCACGGGGTCGCAGGAGATGTAGACGAGTCGTGGCGGTGCCAGCCTCATCAGCGATTCCAGGGTGCGCGGGTGGCACCCCACGCGAGGCGGGTCGACTATGGCGGCGTCAACGGGCATGTCCAGTCCATCCAGCACGTCCTCCGTCTTGCCGGGGCGTATCTCGACATTGCTGAATGCGGCCAGGTTCTGCTCGGCGTCCTGGATGGCGGATGCGGACTCCTCGATAGCGATGACCCTGGCGGCGTGCGGTGCCAGGAGGGCGGCGAAGGTGCCGACGCCGGCATAGGAGTCGACGACCACCTCACCGCCGGACAGGGAGAGGGCGTCCAGCATCAGCCGGGCCAGCCGCTCCGCCTGCCCGGTGTTGGTCTGGAAGAAGGAGGATGCGGCGATGCGGAAGGGGGTGTCCAGGAGGCGCTCCCGGTAGTGCTTCTGTCCCGTTTCCAGGGGGACCTCCGTCGACTTGAGGGTCGGCTGGATGAGCCACTCGCCGGTGCTAGAGCCGTAGCGCATGGAGAGCTGGGTGGTCTCGCCGCACCGACCCTGGAGGGCATCCAGGGTCTCGTTGATCCACGGGTCCATCAGGAGGCAGCGCTGGATGTCCACGAAGCGTCGGCGCTCGCGGTGCACGAAGCCCAGGCGACCCTCCGGCCCGATGGTGAACCGGGCATGGTTGCGATAGCCGAACTGCTGGTCAGAGGGGAGCGTTGGAGGGACCGGTATCTCAGAAAGACCACCAACCTTGTGGAGCGCATCGAGAACGGCCTCCCGTTTGAGGTGGAGCTGGTGGTCGTAGCTGATGTGCTGCCACTGGCAGCCGGTGCAGTCGCCGACGTAGGGGCAGGGGGTCGCGACCCGATGGGGAGAGGGGGTCACGACCTCCACCACCTGGGCGGCGATGTACCGCTTCGGGTAGCGCACGACCTCCGCAATCACCTCCTCGCCAGGAATGCCACCGAAGACAAGGACCTCCCTGCCCTCATGATGGGCGAGGGCATCGCCCAGGGGTCCCATCGATTCCAGGAGGAGCCGCAGCCGCTGGCCCCGCTCCACGGTCGTGGTCATACCGCCAGGTCCCGGCGCTCGAATGTAAAGAGGGCCACGGGCAGGAGGAGGAGGGTCAGTCCGACGAGCACCGCCGCGTGCAGGAGGTTCAGGCCGTTGGTCAGCGGGTCTGCGTCGATATAGTAGTAGAAGGGCGAGAGCTTACTTAAGGGTTCGAAGGCATCCACCACGGGCGTGAGGGCATTAAGGAAATAGGTCGCGACACTAACGGCGCTGGCCACGCCGATGCTTGTCGCGCGCTTGCCCGTAGCGCCGCCGAGTGTCAGCGCCACGGCACCGAAGAGGATGCCGAGTAACGCGGCGCTCAGGGTGGCCTCCGCCATGCGCATGAAGCTGATGTCCATATCGACGACTATGACGCCGATCACCGCGCTGAGCCACATGATAAGGGCGAGGGCCAGTATTGCTACGACCATGGCGGCGAACTTGTGGAGCAGGACCTGTGAGCGGGACAGCGGGTTGGAGAGCAGCAGGTCCAGGGTGCCCCGCTCCTCCTCTCCGGCTATAGCGCCGCTTCCTCTAGCGATGGCGAACACAAGAAACAGCAGCGGGACCATGAGGAAGTAGAGCTGGCTGTTGAGGAACCCCTCGGGCGAGGTCAGATCCGAGACGTCGCCCACAAAGGCCCGTACGAGGGAGTCCTCATCGCCCAGGAAGTCGTTGAATTCGGGCGCGTCCCTGAAGCTGGGGTAGAAAAGGACGGTGAGGAGCGTGAGCGCGGCGAGCCCGAGAGCCCACCAGAGGAGAGACCTCCGCTGCTCCCAAAGCGATTTCAGAAAGACGTTACGCAGCATGCTCTCCGCCTTCGCTGTAGTAGGAGAGGAAGATATCTTCCAGGTTCGGCTCATGGCTGATCAGCTTCAGGACCTCAAAGCGGGCGACCGCCTTGATGAGGGCATCCGGCTTGCCGATGACGGTGCAGCGAAGGACGGCATCCTCCACCGTCACGTCTCGGACGCCCGGCAGGGTGCTGAACGCCTCCTCGGGCACGGGCGCGGCGAAGTGGAACTCCAACTGATGCAACGCGCGCTCCTTCAGGGCGTGAACGTCCTCGACGGTGATGAGCTCGCCCTGGCGTATTATTCCAACGCGGTCACAGACGCGCTCAACCTCGGGCATGTTGTGGGACGACATGAACACGGTGCGGCCGTCGGCCCTGACCTCCTCGACCATGCCGTAGAACTCCTGCTGGATCAACGGGTCGAGGCCGCTGGTGGGCTCGTCCATGATAATGATCTCCGGTCTCTTCATAAACGCCTGGACCAGCCCGATCTTCTGCCTGTTGCCTCTTGAGAGTGAACGGATAGGCTGAGAGAGATTGCACTGGAGACGCTCAACCAGCTCACCGACGAACTCCCAGTCAACGCCTCCACGCAGATGGGCCAGATAGCTCAGGAGCTGGCTGCCGGTCATTTTGTCGTACAGTACCATGTCGCCGGGCAGGTAATCGACGCGTCTACGGACCTCCCGGCTGTGGCGGCGCGGATCGAGCCCAAGGACCGAGGCGGTGCCGCCCGTGGGCCTGATGAAGTCCAGCAGCAGGCGGATGGTCGTGGTCTTGCCCGCACCGTTGGGTCCCAGGAAGCCGAACACCTCTCCCCTGCGGACCTCCAGGTTGAGCCGCTCAAGACCACGGACGGGGCCGTAGTACTTGGTCAGGTCATGGGTCTGTATGACAGCCTGGTTGTCGCTGATGGTGTCCACGCCCATACTATACTCCGGTGTAGCTCCGCCTTCAAAAGTGGACAGAGCCTATCGCACCTCTGGTATCATGGTCGGTGGAGGTTGGCATGGTACAGACCCCGGAAATAGGCGGCAGGCTACCGCCCTGGTTCAAGGTGAAGGCACCGGGTGGGCCGAACTATGTGCAGCTACGAAACCAGCTGCGCAGCGGCTCTCTTCATACGGTGTGCGAGGAGGCCCACTGTCCCAACATCGGCGAGTGCTGGGAGCGGCGCAGCGCCACCTTCATGATCCTCGGCGACATCTGCACACGGGCGTGCCGGTACTGCGCCGTCACCTCCGGGAGGCCGCTGGGGCTGGACCTGGAGGAGCCCGACCGGCTGGCGGATACCGTGGAGCGGCTGGGGCTTCGGTATGTGGTCATCACCTCGGTGAACCGGGACGACCTGCCGGATGGAGGGGCCTTCATCTTCGCGCAATGCATTGAGAAGATACGGGAGCGGCTTCCGGAGTGCCGTGTGGAGGTACTGATTCCCGACTTCGACCGACGGGGCGTCCAGACCGTGCTCAGGGCGCGGCCGGGGGTGCTGAACCACAACATCGAGACGGTGCGGCGGGTTTTCCACGGGGTGCGGCCCAAGGGCGACTACGACTACTCGCTGGAGCTGCTCCGGCAGGCCAAGGAGCTGAGCCCGGGAACGCCCACCAAGTCGGGTATGATGGTGGGCCTGGGCGAG
>JAPUKM010000062.1 GCA_027295645.1 Chloroflexota bacterium
CGTCCTGGAGGGCTACGTGGACCCCAACGAGCTTCGCGACGAGGGTCCCTTCGGCGACCACACCGGATACTACTCGCCCAGAGAGCCGTACCCGGTGTTCCCTGTCACCGCCATCACCCACCGAAAAGACGCCATCTATCCCACCACAATCGTGGGCAGGCCACCCATGGAGGACTACTTCATGGGCAAGGCAACCGAGAGGCTGTTCCTTCCCCTCATCCAGATGGTGCTGCCGGAGGTGGTGGACATCAACATGCCCGCCGAGGGGGTGTTCCACAACCTCGTCCTCGTCTCCATCAAGAAGGAGTACCCGGGCCAGGCCCGCAAGGCAGCCTACGCCCTCTGGGGCCTGGGCTTGATGATGCTGGCCAAGAGCATCGTTGTCGTCGACCACTTCGTGGACGTGCAGGACATCTCCGAGGTGGCCTGGAGAGTGACCAACAACATCGATCCGTCACAGGACGTGTTCTTCGCCGATGGCCCCCTGGACGACCTGGACCATGCGGCGCCACAGGCCAAGCATGGCAGCAAGATGGGCATCGACGCCACCGCTAAGGGCCCCATGGACGGCCGCAGCCGGGAGTGGCCGCCGGACATCGTCATGAGCGACGAGGTCAAGACCCTGGTGGACGGCAAGTGGGAGCAGTATGGTATTCAGGAAAGTGCCAATGGTTAAGCTAGTTACTGAAAGCTGCAGGTCTGGTTTGTTGACGTGGATAGCGAAACCTATGAGAGTCGGCCTTGGAGCAAGTGGCTTGAGTAACAGTAATAGGAGTGGTGGAGCACCAGACCGCTCATCCTGAGCGTGTCGAAGGATGAGCGGGTCCAAGGCCAGGAGGGAGCACCCATGGAAAAGAGCAAACTCATCGGACTCCTCTTCGGGGCCTGGAACGACCTGGACCGCGTGCTTGACGGCCTCGACCCTGCCGAGGCCGTCAAGCAGAGCGACGGTGGAAGCTCCTATGCCTGGACGGTCGCCCATCTGGCAAATCAGGTGGATTCCTGGGCCAACGTCAGAATTGGACGGAAAAGCCCCCACGACTATATGAGCCAGGAGCGTTTCCGGTTCGGAGGCACCGGCGCCGCCGATGACTGGCAGACCATTCGAAAGGCGGCTCTTGAGGTGAGAGAGACCGCCCGCGGCTACCTGGAGACCATGGAGGACGCCGACCTGGACACCGTGGTCCCCTACGAGGGCTCGATTGCGCGCCTCCGCGAGACCGGTATCAACCTGCGCTACGCCCTCATTCGCATGTGTGCCCACCACTACTTCCACATCGGTGAGATCGCCACCAAGCGGGACCTCCGGGGACAGCGGGTCGGTGACTATCCCGGTCTGCTGGAGGAGTGCCTGTAGACGGAGTCAGCATAGCCTTGGAGAGGATATACCAGTGAGAAGCGGCAACAACAAAGGGGGAATCTTATGCCGAGAGAGTTCATCAACCCGAGCGCCATCCACAAGCCCACCGGCTACACCCACGTCGTAAAATCGGGGAACATCGTCTTCATAGCTGGCCAGGTCGGCATGGACAGGGACGGCAAGGTCGTGGGCGAGGGGGACATCGAGGCCCAGACGCGCCAGACTCTCGCTAACCTGGAGACCGCCGTCAAAGCGGCCGGGGGCAAGAAAGAGGACATTCTATCCATCACTACCTACATCCTGGACCGGGACGACCTGCCCGGACTGCGCAAGGCCAGGGGCGACTTCTTTGGCGACAACCCACCCGCCAGCACCCTGCTCGTCATCTCCGGACTGGCCCGCCCGGAGTTTCTTATAGAGATAGAGGCTAGAGCCGTCATCGGGGACTGACGTCCGGGCAGCACGAACCGCCGTAGCAAGTACCAAACATGAGCTATGGAGATCGACTATGAAAAGGGCACGCTGCTCTGGTACTGGTACGAGGACTGGATAGTCGTTGGTGGCTTCGCGGTAGCCCTCGTGATCGCCGTATGGGTGACCGGCCGAAGCAGCTGGAATGTGGGCGGTCTCCTGATGAAGGGCCTGATGATTGCGTCGGTGCTGGCAGTGCTGCCGTTGACGCTGATTCGCCTCGGGGTCGATATCGACGTGTCGGACGACTCGACACTGGGTTATCTAAGCCTGGTGGGAGCTATCGGCTCTCTTGTAATAGGGTTGCCCTATTTGGTCATCTCCAGGCCGATCAAGGACGAGGAGTGGGTGAGGAGAATAATGCCAGCGTATAGGACCGCAGCGGGGGTCTGCGCACACTACCACAACAAGATGACTGTGGACACTCTGGCGGAGGAGCAGATGACGGCTATCAGCCTGGTCGCCCAGGAGCTGCCGCCTGCGCTGAAGGCGATACAGGCCAATTCCTGGCCCAGGTCCTCAGAGGCCCGCAGAGTCAGGAGAGGCATCGAAAGGGCACTGCGAGAGTACATATCAAGTGCGAAACTGGCGATGAGTCTCTTCGCAGAGTTGCCGCGGAGACATCCGAATACCGCTGTGTGGGAGAGCACCAGCAGAGACGCAAGGGGTGCTATTGTAGCCCGTATCTCGCTGGAAACCTCGGCAGCCCGGCAACATATGGCCGATGCAACCGCCTATTTCAATCCAACTACCTGGACATATTCTGAGCAGCCATGACCACAGCGCATACCGGTTCGGCACCTATAGCAAAGTTTCGCCTCCTCCTGGCCGCCATCCGCTTCGAGCACTCCGTCTTCGCGTTACCCTTCGCGTATCTGGGTATGGTGCTGGCATCTGATGGCCTGCCCACATGGTGGCAATTCGTCTGGATCACCATAGCTATGGTGGCGGCCCGTACTCTTGCCATGAGTGCCAACCGCCTCATCGATGTCGAGCATGACACCCTCAACCCCCGCACCGCTGCCCGCGCGCTGCCTACCGGCTTGCTGAAGCGTGGTGAGATGCTGGCGATGGCCTCAGTATCACTCGCCCTGTTCCTGGCCGCCGCCGCCATGCTCAACACCCTGGCTCTGGCGCTGGCTCCCGTAGCCGCCGTCGTAGTGGTGGGCTACTCCTACGTCAAGAGATTCTCCTGGCTCACCCACTTCGCCCTGGGCGCCGCCGACGCCATCGCCCCCGCGGGCGGCTGGATCGCTGTCAGTGGCACGCTGCCCTGGGAGGCGGTGCTCCTCTCCTTCGGCGTGGCGATGTGGATCGGCGGCTTCGATATCTTCTACGCCTGCCAGGACATAGACTTCGATAAGAAGCATGGCGTCCACTCCATTCCCAAGCGATTCGGTACGGTGGGCGGGTTCTGGGTGGCGCGTGGAATGCACCTGCTAACCTCCATGGCGCTGCTGGGCGTGGGCCTCTTGTTGGGCCTCACGTGGCCGTATTATGTAGGCTGGGCCATCGCCTCTGCGCTGCTGGTGTACGAGCACTGGATCATCTCGCCCAAAGACCTCTCGCGCCTGAACGCCGCATTCTTCAGCGTCAACGGATACATCGCCGTCATCGTCTTTGGGTTCGCGTTCCTCTCATTGTACGTGTGAGGCAGAGGAGAGGTATGGCTGAGCTAAAGGGAGAGGCAAGGGCCAGCTACGTAGCGGCCATGTTCGCCCGTATCGCCCGCACCTATGACCTGATGAACACGGTCATGACGGGTGGGCAGCACCACCGGTGGCGGTCCCAGGCCGCCCGGCTCGCCTCCGTTGGTCTAGAGGGCCCGGCGCTGGACATCGGCACCGGCACCGGCGACTTCGCCTTCGCCCTGGCCAAGAGGCCGGGCATCGAGCGGGTGATTGGCATCGATTTCGTTCCGGAGATGGTGGCCGTAGCCACGCGGAAGGTAAAGCGACGCAAGCTCCACCGTCCGGTGGAGTTCTTCAATGGCGATGCCTTGGCGCTGCCCTTTCCCGACAACAGTTTCGTGTGTGCCACCTCCGGCTTCAGCCTGCGCAACGTCATCGACCTGCCCGGAGCCATTGGGGAGATGGCGCGCGTCGTGCGCCCCGGAGGACGGGTGGTGAGCCTTGAGATCACCCCCCTGGAGCGCAACGGCCCCTTCGCTAGGCTATTCCGCCTCTACTTCCACCGGCTGACGCCTCTCATAGGCGGCCTGCTGGCGCGGTACCGAGAGGCCTACACCTACCTCCCTCGCTCTGTGGACCTGTTTCCCACTGCTGACAAGCTGGCGGCCATCATGGAACGGGCGGGCCTTCAGAACGTCACCTACAAGAAGATCGGCCTGGGAACGGTGGCCATCCACGTGGGGTCTAAAAGGTAGAACCTTCGCCACGCTCCGCGTGACCACCTACACCTCATCCTTGAGGATGCCGTCCAGCTCCTCTATCTCCTCGGCTGTGAGATGCAACTCGGCGGCCTTGGCGTTGGCGTCCAGCTGCTCCGGCGTGGATGCACCCGCGATGACGCTGCTGACCTGCTGGTTATACAGCAGCCAGGCGATGGCCAGCTCCACCATCGGATACCCGTGCTCGGCTGCGAACCGCTCCACCCGCTCCAGGGTGTCGAAGTTCCTGTCGATCAACGTCCGCTCGGCGATACGTGGGACCTTGTGGAAGCGGGTGCCCTCGGGAATGGCGTCCCCGCGTCGGTACTTCCCGGTTAGGAAGCCGCTGGCCAGCGGAAAGTAGGGCAAAATGCCGATATTGTAGGCCTGGCTGAAGGGGACCAACTCCTGCTCGATCTCCCGGTTCAGCATGCTCCACTCCGGCTGAACACTGACGAACGACCCTAGGTGGAGTGTGCGCGAGGTCCATACCGCCTCGCATATCTGCCATGGCGTGTAGTTGGAGCAACCGATGTACCGCACCTTGCCCTGGCGCACCAGGTCGTCCAGGGCTCGAAGCGTCTCCTCGATGGGCGTATCGGGGGCCCAGAAGTGCGTCTGATACAGGTCGATGTAGTCCGTCTGGAGCCGCGTCAGGCTGTTCTCCACCTCGCGCATGATGTGCGCGCGGGATGCACCCTTGTCGTTTGGCCCCTCTCCTTGGGAGCCGACCACCTTGGTCGCTATAACCAGCTTATCGCGGATCTCCTTGATGGCCTTGCCGATGTACTGCTCAGACAGGCTGGTCCCGTAGATATTGGCCGTATCGATG